>CAJFNT010000082.1 GCA_904395315.1 uncultured Clostridia bacterium | reverse complement strand
AGTTTGAGCCTTATTAACGCGGCTGACTCATCCGCGGCTCGCTTCTCAAGCTTCCTCGTCCCCGTCGAAGCCATTGCAGCCCCATATCCGTGAACTATATCTATTATACCATAGTTTTATGCCGAATGCAAGTGATTTATACTATGTTTTTTGTGAACCTTATGTGAATAATTGAAATCCAGCAAGAGGCAGCCGCGTTGATGCGGCGGTTATTTAGAGGCTTCTTGAATTTAGATGCGGAACGGACGAAACCAACGCTTTTTTACAAGCCTTTCTCCGCAGCCTTTAACACTTAAATGTTTTTTTGGGGGGCTGTGGTGTCAGATGCTGTTTTGCGGAGGGATGTTTGCGAGCATCACGGATGAATAAAATATCCCGTCCTTGCTGTCAAATGATGCGCTGCCATTATATCGTTCCGCAATGTTTTTTATGCTTTGAAGTCCCAATGCCGCATGATCATGCTTTGTAGAGAGAAATTTGCCGTTTTTTTTCTTCAACATGCCGTTAAAGGTATTGTCAACGGTAATGCCGAGCATTTTATGCGAGTATCCGATGTGCAATACTATCTGTCTGTTATCTTTTTGAATGAGTCTGCCGGCGGCAAGAGCATTTTCAAGAAGATTTCCCAATATCGTGACGAGATCGGTGTCAGATATATTCATTATAGGAGGGAGATCAACACTGCACTTAAAGATAAATCCGTCCGATTCGGAGGTGGACTTATAATAGCTTATTATGGAATTCACCACAGGATCTGCGCATATCGGCATCAGAGTGTATTCGGGTATCTGTTTTAGATAATCTGCCAGATATTCCTGTATTTTTTCTGGCTGCTCCTCATAAAGTCCGCGCAGAGTTATAAGCTGCTGTCTGAAATTGTGCCGCATATGACGTTGTGATTCTATGCTGTCGCAAATATGCTTGTATTGTTCTTGTGCGATATTGTTTATATGCTCTGATTTCAATAAGTCTATTCTGAATTTTTGCTCTTCTTTTAGCTTACGGAGAAATATAAAGCATACAGTGTATACGCTTCCCACAGCAAGGCATAATGTGGTGCAAATAAATGCGGAAACTGAAGTTTCGATAATATCTTTTTTTATTGTGGCGAAGCCGGTCGAGAGCAGCAAAAGCAGAAGTACCGACAGGATCGACATATACTTTATATCGGTATCTTCAAGAATATCAAGCATAGGTATCATATATTTTTGTGTGATCACATATGCGAACGGAAAAACTGCCGCTGTGAAAATGAACAGGAATATCGTATATCCGACACTGTAGGGATCGGCGTCAACATATCCCGATTCAAACGTGTTTAGACCGTAGTAATACCAGAGCATAGATGTGATCAGCGATATGAAAAAAGCAAATATAGCTACAAAGCAAATAATTAATATTTTTTTTGCTGCCGATTCTTTTATGAGGAAACAATAGTAAACTATGCACAGAAAAAACAGTATCATAAAAAGTGAATTGCTTATATTGAAAGTAGCCGGTGAGTTTCCGTTAAACTGTTTTGCGATCGTTCCTCCGATGCTAAATATCGTTGCCATTAAAATAATGACGGCGCACGTGACTGCCCGCGGATGTGTAAGCCGCATACTGCCCTTGAATGGGAGCAAACAAAGGTAAGCGAATGGGAAGATCTGAAAAAAGAACCCCGCGAACAGCCGAGCCAGATCAATCAAAATACTCATATCATTTTATTCTCCTCTCGTATTTTTTCAAAAAGGAATTTTTCATATTTAATGCGTGTGTTTGACATTTGTTCTCTGCTTATATATATTGTCGCTCCGTTTGACAAAAGAAGGCTGTCGGTCTTGATCTCATCTATATAGTTCATATTAACAATATAGCTTCTCCGAGGACGAATAAAAACAGAGTGGTCAAGCTGTTCATAAAAAGTTTTAAGCGGCATACGCGCATTAATGTCCTTTTTCGGGGTATGTACGACAAGAGTGTTGCCAAAGACCTCCACATAGCTGATGTCGCTTTGATATATAGGTATGGTAATACGTTTTTGTTTGATGTTGATAACCGGATCATTTTTTTGAGGTAACGGAAAACAACGCCGCATCGCTTCCGAAATATCCTCGTATGTTATAGGTTTCATGAGATAGTGTATCACATTTACGGAAAAAGACTTCAATGCTAAATCGGGACTGGTGGTGGTGAAGATAAACCTGCAATTTTTGTTAGGATATGCTTTGGCAGCTTCAAGACCATTGGTCGTTCCCATGAAGATATCCATGAATACAGCATCAAATTGTATATCCGCCGAATTCAAAAAATTTTCGCCTGAATCGTATGTGTATATCTGGGCCGGTATATTATTATTTTCAATATATTGTCTGACCAACATTTCGGTAAGTGAGCGGTCATTATTAATATCGTCACAAATGGCTAAATTCATATTATAAATCCCTCTTAGTGTTTTTTTATAAACATATTATACTACAAATCGCTGTAAGATACAATACTTTTTTGTGATAAAATGTTGTTTTTTGTGACGAGCTGCACACGATCCGCATAGAAAAAATGGTATAATAAATATAGATATTACATAAACGGAAAAATCCATTGGATCGGGGAGCTATGTTATGAAAAAGGTATTTGTATTTGCCGTTTGCATGATGTTTATACTATTACTGCCGGGATGCGGAAAAGAAGACGTGAAAACTGTAAAGATAGCGGTCATCGGTAATGAAGCGGATCTTTATCCGGGATATAAACACGGGACGCAGGAGGCGGCGAAAGACGCGAAAGCCGAATATGAGGAGAGCGGGTTTAATATTGAATATGAATTTTACGGCTATGACGGCAGTTATGAAGAGGGCGCGGGGATAGTCGATATGCTGGCGGCTGACGAGACTGTGACAGCTGTGATAGGCGCGGTGGACATGGAGCTGAATAAGACTGCCGCGCATGTGTTTGACAGTTCCGGAAAATTATTTATAGTTCCTTTCTTCCTTTACGACAGTGTGTTTGACGATAATCATTTTGACACGGTATTTTCTTTGTGCAATTCGGCGGAAAAGGTCGGGGATATCCTATGCCGCGCGGCCGCGCATACATCAGCGGACCGATGGGCGATATGCGCGGCGGACGGGGAGTTTGAACGAACTGAGATGAACGGATTCGCGCAGTCCGAGCACGGAGAAAATATCACGGTTGCGGATTGCGTGAATATATCGGAATTGGAGACCGGGTTTGATGAGATATGCGATCGCTGGGAGATGTTGGGCGTTGAGGGGGTAGTTATATTTCCGGAAAACGAAGAAGGGTTTGATCTGCTGAAAAAAATAAAGGCGCGTTCGCCTCAAATGATATGCGAGGGGGACACCGCTTTTGACAATGCGGATCTGGCAGAAAAAGATCCGGAGCTTATGGCGGCTATGGACGGCTTTATAATGGCGGATGAATTCATCTTGAACATATCGACTGATGAGGATATGGGGATATATAGTGATACAGCGGAGGATTACACAGCGGAGACAGGAGAGGAACTCGATTCATGGTATTTTCAAGGATATAACGCGGTGCGGATGATAGCGGATACCGCAGTGCGAGTAGATACGGACAAGCCTTTGGAAATAGCCGGAGCGCTTCGTGAAAGCGGCTATTCGGGATTATTGCAGAGTTTCAGCTTTACAGAGAACGGAAAACTGGCTGATGATTACAGTACATATAATGTTTTCAATTCGGAAGGATACACGTACAGCTACGTGTTTAATGACTAAGGGGTGAAATCATGGATCTGTTCAGAAAAGAAGCGGTTGAAAGCTTTTCTTCTAAATCGGGTATGAACAGCGGTGTGCGGGCTGTGAGCATAAAAATGACGGTGTTTATCGTATTGCTGACCATATGCGCGGCAGCTTTCATATTCTGGCTCATATTTGGCACTATATATGAAACGGTCACGATCAGCGGAGCTGTATGGCCGGCGCAAGATAACGGGAGCGTATACGCGTCCTGCTCCGGAACACTGTCTAAGGCGGTCGTTTCTGAGGGCGATACGGTAAAAGCGGGAGATATATTGGCGATCATACCGCAGAAGGATATTTTATCGAGTATTGATACGGGAAAAAAGAATGGAATAACGGATGCGGAGCTGCAGAAGTTGTATGATGAGTACGACAGGAGTTCGGTTGTTCGCTCGGCTATCGATGGTGTGGTAACATATATAGCAGATGAAAATTCATACATATCAGAGGGAAGCAGAGTCGCGGCGGTCGTTCCTTACGATGAAAGCGGAAACAATAGGGTGCTTACCGCGTTTATCCCATCGGACAGCAGCGGATTTATAACACTTGGTATGGATGTTCAGGTGATGCCGGATTTTGCTCCGAGAGATGAATACGGATATATAAAAGCATATATTTCGGGGATATCAACGTATCCGGTAACCGGTCAAAGCGTGAGGGATACGAACGGCGAGCTGCTTGCGGGGTTGCTTGACGAGGCGCAGAGCTATGTTCAGATAGAAATAACACTGATACCTGATATGACGGCGCAAAGCGGATTGAAATGGTCAAATCCAGCGAGCGGAAGAGTGGATGTCGCAATGGGAACAGTTTGCACCGCGGATATCGTGGTTAGAGAATGCCGACCGTATGAATGGCTGTTTTAGGAGGGCGTTATGAAAAAAATCAAAAAGGTGCGTCCGGTGCTTCAGATGGAGGCGACAGAATGCGGGGCGGCGTCTTTGTCGATGATCCTGCAGTATCACGGCAAAAATGTTCCACTTGAGGAGCTGAGACGTGAGTGCGGAGTCTCGCGCAATGGTGTAAACGCAAAAAGTATTGTGAAAGCGGCCCACTTTCATGGATTGGAAACGAGGGCTGTAAGAGTAAATATTGAGGGTGCGAAAAAGCTGAAAACTCCGGCGGTTATACATTGGAATATGGATCATTTTCTTGTTCTATGCGGATTTAATAAGAAAGGGGCGGTGCTTGCTGATCCGGCGTGCGGGACCCGCACGGTAAGCATGGATGAGTTTTCAGGTTCGTTTACCGGGATAGCAATAGAGATGTCTCCATCGGACAGTTTTCAAAAGGATACTCGCGGCAGCGGAACGGTTGACTACATAGGCTCTTGCATGAAGGATTTTCTTCCATATACAGTATATTTTGCTCTGTTAGAACTATGCGCGTTGACAGGCAGCGCTGCGACCTTGTTTTTGAATTCTGTTTTTATCGATAAGGTGCTTATAAACGGAAATCTGCAGAATTTAACGGTGGTGATCAGGACCCTTTTCTGCGCCGGACTGATAATGGCGGCAGCGGCAGCTCTTAATGAAAATATACGGCACAGGATCGGAATGCGTCTGAATATGAGGATCAATTCCGGATTCATAGGGCATATACTGAGGCTTCCGATAGAATTTTTTGCGCAGCGCAGTGAAGGTGATCTTGCCAACAGGCAAAACGCGAATATGCGTATGGGCGTGAATATTTGCCGTATGTTTTCACCGATCCCGGGATACGTATTTCAGGCCGCGGTATACTTTGTGATCATAATTTTATTTGACATGCATATCGCGGTCATAGGAGTGCTGATCGCCGCGGCAAATATTGCCGCAATGATCCTAAGCTCGAAAAAACGCGAGGAAAATATGCGCTCATACAGCCGTGATATGGGCGCGCTCCAAAGTGATATATCACGCGCGATCGACACGATCGAAACTGTAAAGTCATGCGGAGCGGAAGAGGCGATGTTTGCGAGACTTACAGCCGCGGGAACTCAGACTGTGAACACAAAGACAGCTGCTGATAAAACCGGGATCTGCACAGCCGAGTTTTTCAAATTTCTGAACTCGTTGGGGTCGGGCGTCATATTGATCGCAGGAGTGTGGAAGATCCTATCCGGTTCCATGAGCGCGGGGATACTCATAGCGATACAGGCTATTACGGCAGCAATGCTTGAACCTATAGGCAATATAGTAAATGCCGGCACAGAGATGCAAACGGTCAGAGGTGAAACGGCGCGGACAAACGATGTGATGAGATATGGAGAAGATAAAAAATTTCTCGATGATGATTCTGAGCAGATAAAGGATATGTGCGGAGATATAGAGCTTAAAAACGTGAGCTTTGGATATGATCCGCTCGCGGCACCGCTTATTGATGGACTAGATCTGAGGATACGCAAGGGAGGAAGTGTGGCTGTCACGGGCGGAAGCGGCAGCGGAAAGTCCACGGTGGCAAAGATCATTGCAGGGCTCTATAGTGAGGACGGAGGGAGCGTGACATTTAACGGCGCCTCGAGAAGAGAGATAGATCATTATTATTTTTATTCGAAAACAGCGGTGGTAAGTCAGAATATCCGGCTTTTTGAGGGAACGGTGTTTGATAATATCACGATGTGGGATGAGAGCATCTCGTATGATGATGTGGTTTCGGCAGCGAAGGCGGCTTGCATACATGATGATATAATAAGCCGCAGAGACGGATACCGTGAGCATGTTGCGGAAAACGGGAGCAATTTTTCAGGAGGGCAGCGGCAGCGTATCGAGATCGCGCGCGCGTTGGTCAAAAAACCGTCTGTGATCATAATGGATGAGGCGACAAGCGCGTTGGACGCGGATACAGAGGAATGTGTCATGGATAATATCAAGGCTATGGGTATAACGATGATAATCGTCGCGCATAGGCTTTCGGCAATAATGGACAGCGATGAGATAATAGTTATGGACAGAGGAAAGATCATTGAACGCGGGACTCATGACGAGCTTATGGATAAAAACGGAGCGTACAGTGATCTGGTGAGGAGCGTGGGTTAAAGTGGATGCTCGTGAGCAAAATGAACGGATAAGAGAAAAAAACCGCGAGGCAGCAGCGCGCGCTTATGAGAATATGAATGCCGCGCTCGGAGATAAAGCTGACCATGGAAGCGTGAATGCGATCTTGAGATTCTTAAATGAAAAAGACCGTGTGGATACAGCGCTGTCAGTTGCGGAGCAGCTCGCATTTATAGAGGAAAAGTTTTTTATAAAGACTCGATATACGGAGTTAGACTCGGATTGGTATAAGACTGCTGCTCTTCCGATGCTTGTAAAAACGAGGGATGAGGCTTGGATCGCGGTGATCCCTTCTTCAGGCGGTGCATGCAAGTATATAGAAAAAGGTAAAAGTATAAAAATAACAAAGAAGACAGCAGAACAGTTCACGTCCGAGGCGCTGTGCTTTTACAAAGATATGGGCACGGACAGGGTCACGATGAGGAAGCTTATAATGTTCATGGTCAAATGCTGTTCCAAAAAAGATGGAGCGGCTGTCATAACCGCATCAGTGTTTGCAATGACCGCGGGAATGCTTCTGCCGTGGGTAAACAGTTTTATATTTTCACGGATCATACCGGCAGGTGAGCCAAACGGAATATCGGCAGCGGCAGCGCTGATATTTTCCGCGGTAATGACCGCTGCGGTGCTGGGGTTTTTGCAGTCGCTTATTCTTACAAACACAATGTTAAGATGCGGCGTATATGTGCAGAGTGCAGTGTTCTCAAGGCTTTTGTCTTTGAAACCTGAATTTTTTAAGAATACGCGTTCCGGTGAATTGTCAGGCATGATAACCGAGTTTTCAGACATAACAAAAATTGTTTCGGTGAGGAGTATAAGCGCGTGTATAGGAATGATATTGTCTCTTGTGTATCTTGTGCAGATAAAGATATATGCTCCGCAGCTGCTTGGCTGGGTGGTATTGTCATCCTTGGCGCTTGCTGTGTTAATGACAGCTGAAGGTATCATGAACTTAAAATGGATGCGCGGCTGTTCTGAATCGCTTTCAAGGATGTCAGGATTTTGTTATGAATTATTCTCAGGAATGGAGCAAGTCAAGCTCAATGGCGCTGAAGCGCGAATGATGCGGCGATGGAGTGAATATTACCGTGATGTGTCGAAGCATGAGGACAAGCCGTTTTTGCTCAAATACTCGACAGTGTTTTACAGGGTGATAAAGGTGTTTACGACCGCGGCGATATTTGTTTTCGGAGCGAGGCTGACTGCGTCGGATTACATAGCATTTTCTGCGGCATACGGAGCATATGTTTCCGCGAGTGCGGGAGCCGCGGTCATAATACGGATGATCGCCGGGTTCCGTTCGTCGTACGCGCTGATAAAGCCTGTTCTTGAAGGGGAATGCGAGGAATACGGCTCAGGAAAGAAAAAGCCGGACAAATTTGACGGAGAAATAACCGCGTCGGATCTGTGTTTCAGATACAGCCAGGATTCTCCGTATGTGTTGAGCGGGCTTTCGCTTCATATACTTTCGGGTGAGAGCATTGGGATAATCGGCACGTCCGGCTGCGGAAAATCCACATTGATAAGATTGCTGCTTGGTTTCGAAAAAGCGGAGCGGGGCAGTATCTATATAGATGGTTTTGATATACGCGAGCTCGATATGAGAAACTACAGGCAAAAGATAGGCACTGTGCTTCAGAATACAGGGCTCATATCAGGGGATATATACTCAAATATAACGCTGACGAAGCCTGATGCGGATATGAATGAGGTAAACGAGGCGATAAAATTTGCGGGTCTTACGGAAACTATCGATTCACTTCCAATGGGAGTGCATACTCCGGTCAGTCAGGAAAATTGCACTCTTTCCGGAGGTGAGAGGCAGAGAGTGCTTATAGCGAGAGCGGTAATATCGAAACCATCGCTGCTTATCTTTGATGAGGCGACTTCTGCGCTTGATAACATTACGCAGGCGAGGATAACTGAGAGCGTAAACAAGCTTCACTGCACAAAAATAATTGTGGCGCACAGATTGTCCACGATAGAGCGGTGTGACAGGATATTGGTGATGGATAAGGGGGTGATCGTGCAGGAAGGAACATATGATGAGCTGAAGAACATTGACGGGCAGTTTAAACAGCTTATGAAAAGACAGAATGTCCGTTAAAATAAGCTGATCGCAAAATAAAGATCTTGCGGTTGGATATCAAAAACATAAGGAGGGAAAAAATGAGAGGAAAGATAAAAAGGATACTTAGCATTGCTTTGGCGGCAAGCATGGTTGCTTCATTTGTTCCTATAGTATCAGCGGAGGAACAGACAGATGGTCCCTCTTATTTCGATTTTGAGGCTTCGGAATACGAGTCAAACGAAAACAGCGGGGAACTGAAGATCAAGGTAATGCGTCATGGCGGAGTCAATGGCGAAGTTAATGTGTCGTTCAAGGCTGCGGATTTTTTATCAAGCTATGGTATCGATTACGACATTCTCGATGGGAACGGCGAACCGCTTGCGAAGGTGGAAGGAGAGAAGCCGGATCCGTCTGAGTTTGTATATGATGATGGCGCAGAAACTGATTCCGCGGCGGAAGGGATCATGGATGATACCGAAGCGGGATCGCCTGAGGCAGACGCGGGCGCGGATATCAAGGCGGAAGAGCCTGTAGACGCTGGTGGAACAACAGCAGAAAAAGAAGCGAATGATCCCGCCGCAGAACCGCCTGAGGCGGACGCAGATCAGGATGTTACTGAACAGGATGTTAAAGAGGAGACAGAAGATCCCGCTGACTCCGGCGCGGCATTTGATGCGGCCGATGCGGATATTGAAGCTGATATCGGAGAGAAAGCAGCGGATGCAGGCGCCGGGGCGGCGGAAGGTGACGCGGCTGATCAGGTATCGATTCCGATTGACGAGGATGCAGATCCGGGCGAAACGGTTGAAATGATCGAGAATGCAGATAAGAAGAGCAAAAGCACAGGATCATCAATACTCGACGCGCAAGCTCAATATCTGGATCTTCCTGAAGGCGGTGACGCATCAGGAATAGAGAGCGCGGCAAATGAAACATTAAACGACATTTACAGTTATTTTTTAGCTGCCGAAGGAGCGGAAGGTGTTATTAATTTTGCCGATGGAGAGTCTGAAAAGGAAATCACAGTACGTGTTTATGATAATGATGCGGCGGAAAGTGATAAATTGTTTATGCTCGCGCTTACAGGCACGGATACTGATGACACAACCATAGCGGCAAATGCTACGACGTATGTTACGATCGCGGACGATGAGGAATATGAGACTCCGGTATTTGATCTTGTTGATAACGGTCTTGTTCTGTCATCATCCGCGCCGGAAGGATATATCACTGTGCGAAAGACAGGCGGCACACAATATTTCTCAATGGTCTACGTTTCAACCGTAAAATCAACGGCTGACAGAACGAGCTATGAGGAGTTTGAAGGGCAGACCGTGGCATTTGTGCCTGGCGAAACCGAAAAGCAGATCAAGGTACAGGCATATGATTTTTCGAAAAACGCCGCGTTTGGTGTTCGTCTTGAGGGTGATGAAAGCGCGCAGATAGGCAACTATTACGTTGATGTGAATATTGCCGCTGACGAGAATGCTGCGGACTCTGATGATGCTGAGGTTTCACTTACGGCATCGAATACAGTGCTTGGAAACGCTTCGACCATGCCGAGAAACCAAGTAGAGATCGATGGCGGATGGCGCGCGGAAGACAGCGGGAGCGACGGCGATAATGAAGCGTATGTAAGCGGAAGCAATATGCATCTTGAGCAGTATGATTGCCATGATTATTCAATGCTTGTATCAAATAATAAAATAGATTTTACAGGTATAAAGAATCTCCGGTTCAGTATGGAGATATATGGAGACGGAAGCGATTTTACCACACGTTTTGAAACGGATACGGATCAGACATATGCTGGCTACAGCGGAGCTCAATTCCAACGTAAAGGTAAAATGGGATGGACGGAGAATGATCTTGACGTGTCCGGAGTAAATGACGGACGTTATCTTAAGTATGCGGTATATGTCAACAGTGGGTGGTGGAATCATAATCCAAAATCAACGATAGACTGGATCAGATTTGACTGGGCGAAATACAGTTTTGAACCCCAAAATTCAGTTGAGAATTTCAACAGAAAGCTTTATGATTTTACATCATTGAATAACGGACAGGCTAATGTAAGCGATCTGTACTATGACGGAGAAACTACGCGTATATACAATCCGGGTTCAGTTACGGTAAGAAGCGGGGGTCAAACAGTTGACGGTTTCTATGGAAACAATACAAGTCCTATAACGATCGAGGA
The DNA here is from genome assembly GCA_904395315.1 of uncultured Clostridia bacterium. Lineage (GTDB taxonomy): Bacteria > Bacillota > Clostridia > UBA1381 > UBA1381 > Ornithomonoglobus. Next base: position 34,536 of record CAJFNT010000082.1, on the reverse strand, counting down.
CGCAAATTCGGTGAAGAACGCGGAAAAGGGTATATATCTTGCGGGCGTGTATTTCTGTAAAGGCGATATAACTGATCATACACTTTATGAAAACGGAAGATACAGAAGCAGCAATGTGTATTATGTTTCTGCTGACAATTCATCACACGCTGTAACTGTAACGCCGAACCAAAACTTTATCAAAACACTTATAAATAAAGGCGTGTTGTCAAGCGCAAACAAAGATGAAACTATAAAGATATATCCTGTTTATAAGCAGGAGACGGTGACTGTCAATTTTGAGAATACTGACAGAGACGACACAAAATCAGATTCAAAAGGAAAATATGATCCTGATCATTTATGCTCGCATATTTTAAATATCATTGAGGCATGTGACGGCGGTATGCTCAGCAAACAGCTCCATGCGGGATGGCTCGATTATTATTCGATTCAGGTCCCGAAATATTCGGTGATACGAGTGAAAACAGCGCCTGCCGGTGACAGGACGCCTGCTGGTGTGCGATGGTGGTATCATTACAATAACGCTGTCGGAGGGATCGAGTATTATAAGGAAGGCGAAACAAAGTTCAGCGGTGATTCAAGCAGCGGAGTTACTATAGATGCTACAGATTATACAATGGCTGACATCGTTGCTGACAACAGCCTTTCCATGTGTCCGGCAACGGGCGATCAGACTTTCTATGTAGGGTATTCTCCGATGGCGTATGAGAACGATTCAGAGGAGATAACAGATGATTTTAGAAATGTTGTAACAAACACAACGGAAGGCGGAGCCGGAGAAACAACTGACGCTTCGGGTTCGATGTGGCTAAAGGATCCTTACATAGGCAAGAACTATAACCTTACGGCATACGCTCCGGAGGGATACTATATATCATGGGCAAATATGTCCGGAGATACTGACAACGACGGCACTATCGGGGATTCTGGAGATGATGGGATAACTTCCAGAACAGACAGAAACAACAGCAGCAATCCTACATATGTATACGGAAACAAGCTGAATATTTCACTGGATCAGGACAATACCCGTTACTATTATGAGTTTGTGCCGAAAGTCATGGATAAAACGAGGACACAGAGCGGTAAGGTAGTAAGAGAAAAGACAAATTTATATGATCTCGTTAATGGGAAAAAGACGACTGAATATGTGCCGGTGTCAGGCGCTTATATGAATATTGCCGGTTTTACGGGAATGACTGACGCGAACGGCAATTATTCAATTGAGATGGGCGGACTTCCTTCATGGGGAACGGTAAGCGCATCGCTTTCGGTCGATGGTATGGAATACAATGCCACTGCGAGCATTGAGAGCAGAACACAGATGGTGCTTCCGGCGCTTGAGAGGTTCACGGCAGATTCTGTATCTGCAGCGTATGATGTAAAAACAGGATCTGTGGCGGATAACATGGTAACTGTTGAGGATGACACGCTGAGGCTCAAGGTCTCGGTGAGCTCAGGCAGCGCTGTAACTCCATCCAAAGCGAGATTCTATATATATAACGACCAAGGATATCAGGCGGTCGATTGTTCCGCAAAGCCGGATGATTATGTTGTAACAGAGTCAACGAACGGGACAAATTATACGGCTGAGCTTGCATTCAATCCGAAAAAAGATATGGCGTTCGGATATAAAGTGTATGTTCAGTTCTGCGATCAAAATGGGAAATGGTACACGCCGATAGACACGGGGTATGATTTCTATGCGGCGCTTACTCTTGACGAGTTCATATTCCCTATGATAGGCAGCTCGTCTCTTGAGGATGTTATAACCACGGGCGTGGTGGAGGATATAATAGGAAATCCTCTTGGAGATATAGATCTCGGTTCCATAAGCGCGTTTAAAGTTACCGGATCAAGTTACACACCGGAAAATATTCCTGAAGAGGATAAGGCGAAGTATACATGGCTTCAGAACAGTTATTCATTTGGTTTTTCGAAAGAGCTCGGTTCCGGATCTAAAGAATGGGACAGCAAAAAGTCATATGAAGAGCAGATGGGTGAGTATCTTAAGAAGGTGGAGAGCGGTGATATAACGGGAGCTGCGCCTGCCGCAAGCAAATATAACACACAGGGAAGCTTCAAGTGGTCCGTTACACCGTCTGTGGGATTCAATCTCACGCTTTCTTCAAGAAGCGATGGAAACACATATTTCGAAGATCTGATATTCTATGTGAAGGCGGATTTTGACGCGAGCGCAGACCAAAAGATAGTTTTGCCGATAGGCTTGGGCATACTCGTTTCTTTCCAGCTCAACGGTGATATGGCAGGGATCTATCATATGTATAATGACTATCAGGACAGCTATGAGACAGAGGACGCTGTTCCGTATACATCGGAGGATTTCGGCGTATTCAAAAAATTCAACAACAGTGTACGACGCGAGGGATACATCTTTCTAAATCCTGAAGTGGCCGTGGGACTCGGTGTTGATTATAACGGCATTATAGCGGTAAAGGGAAATGCAAGATTTACTTTTGATATGGATTTCAGGTTCGGTGAAAGCCGCACGGATGCCTACGGAGATATGCGTGTGGATCTCGGATGGCAGATAGACTTGATAGGATTTACGGTGTATTCAAAGAATTACGAGGATGTCACGACAACAAAGCTGTTCAACACAGATGGGCAGAATGAGCACATCGATTTTGACTATGAACAGGATCCGACGATATCTCTCAGCTCTGTATCGGACTTTATGTCGCAGGACAGCGATGCCGATCTGATAATGGATATGCCTGTATCGAGAGATTATCTTGATAACAGAGGAGATTGGAACAGCAATACCTTTTCATTGATGTCGAATGATAACGGAACGACAGAGACGGAACTGCTCAAGGGTGCCGCGGGAAATCCATATGTAAGTGTGACAAAAATAAATGACAGCGAGATGCTTATGGTATTTGTCGATGACGACACGGACAGAAACGATGTGAATAAACGTGCTGTATTCTATTCTATAGGCGATGGCGATAATTGGTCTGAACCGCAGCTTATAGACGATGACGGAACGATGGACGATTATCCGGACGTATACGATCTCGGTGACAGACTTCTTGTTACATGGTCGTCAGCTGATAAAGAGTTTGAATCCGGCGCTACGGTCGAGGACGCATTGAAATCGCTCAACATAAAAGCGGCGTTCTTCGATAAGACCGACAAGACATTCGGTGAGATAACTCAGCTCACAAAAACAACGGATGAGGATTATACGGCAGATGTTCTTCCGAGAGCCGCATATGACAGCCAGACAGACAGGATCATACTCTATTATACAAAGACTGAATACGATGATCTTTCAAAGCAGTCGGATATAGCGGATGCGGCATCTGTGACGGCATATCTGTTCTATGAAAACGGAGCGTGGAGCAATGACGGGTCGTATTATACAGACGAAGAACTTGAAGGCGTAGACGATAAGGACACATACAGAGAGCAATGGTATGGTCAGAGGTTCTTAGACGTAAGGATAGACAGCAGCAGTCCAGAAATGCTTAGGATAGTTGATACCGATGCTATATCATACAACGGTCTTGCGCTTTTTGCGTGGACGGTGGATTGGGACCGTGATCTCGAGACTATTAACGATAGAGATGTTTTCATGCAGATATATAATTTCAGTGAAAACAGCTTCACACATAATATAAGGGTAACGTCTGAGACAGGAACATATATGTCACCGAAATTTGGAAGAGCGGACAATGATGTGACCTATCTGTTCTACGGTGAACAGGATGAGGAGTCCGATCACGGAGAGATAAAATATCTTGATGTAACGGATGCCATATCAAACAATAAATATGCTCTGATAACGGAAGGGACTACGTCATATTATGTTCTTCAGAACTATAAGAGCGAGCATTCATACACGTTAAGTGACGGAACAGAGGTGACGACGCCCGCCGAGACTATCCCTCTCGAGGCGGATAACGCTGTTGCGGCTGATAATATAATAGACTACGATGTATGCGTGGACGGCGACGGCAAACTCTATTTGTTCTGGACGGATATGAATGGTACTTCAAGAGAGATATTCGCGTCTGCGTTCAACGGCAACGCTGTTTATGAAAACGACGCAGATGAAGTCAATGCGGCGGAAGATGAAAGCGGTGCGGGATCGGGTGACGGAACATCAGAGGAAGCATTCTGGAGCGATCCGGTCATGCTTACCAGCGGCGGCGAGGATGTATTCTATTCAGGAATAGGCGTTTCCGTGGTAGACGGTGTTATATATGCCGGCTGCGGAAAAGGCAGCTATAATGATGATGCTGACTCATCGCTTGTTCTCGTAAAGCATATCCCGTACGATGATATAAAGCTTACGGGAGTCTCGCTCAGTGATACGAACCCGGCAGCCGGAGGAAATGTAACTGTTACGGCTGAGATAAGGAATGAGGGATTGCTGCCGGAATATGATCCTGTAACAATAACTTTTGAAATGAACGGAGAAGTTGTCGGAACACAGAGCGTAGGATCGGCAGTCCCGGGCGGAACTTCTGAATATGTTGATATGAATATGACCATGCCCGAGGACATATCGGACGTAACGATAGAGGCATATATAAACGATGATGAGCCGGTATCTGTAAAGGTCGAGCAGGCTGCTGAGATCGATATAGCCAACGGTACCACAGATTTGTTTGTTGACGAGGAGGGAGCAGAACGGTATGCGTTCATAGCGGATCTGACAAACATCGGAAATAAAGATTTCGGTGAGCTCAAGATCACGGCGCGCTCCAAAGATTCAGAGATAGGCAGCGCAGTTATGAGCTCGTTGGCCGTTGGAGAAACGGCGCAGCTTGATCTGACACTTGACGTAAGCGACGATATGTATGACATAACCGATGGCGTCGGAAAAGCCGCTATAGAGATCGAGATCACTTCGGACGGAGAAACTGTACGAGAATTTGAAGAAGAGATAACAAAGGAATTTGATTCTGAGACGATAGCGCTTTTGGATAAAGTAACAGATGTGGAATTTGAGAATGATGGGAAATATACGCTGAATGTCGGAGATGAAAAGCAGATACAGCCCGTAATAAACGGTGTTGAGGATGGACAGCTTAAGGTCAAATGGCTGAGCTCATCAGACAGCGGCGTAGCCTCGATCGATTTCTCAAATACGATCATGGCGTCTGGCGAGGGCAAGACTACTCTGACAGGAATGCTTGTCCCTTATAAGGACACGGTGATATTTGACTCGTTCGGAAATGCGGAGATCACCGATTGGAGCGAAGAGATACCGGAAGGAGATATCATAACGGTAACTGCCGAGATAACTGTAACAGACGATGGTGCAGAGCCGTCAGAATCTCCTGAAGCGACAAGAAGGCCAAATCGCGGCGGCGGAGGAAGCAGTGTGAGAGCTACAGAATCTCCTGCGCCTTCAGAGACTCCTACCGATTTGCCGGCTTCAAGCGAATCACCTGTTTCCGGTGAAAGCATATTTGATGATATATCCGGTCACTGGGCGGAGGACTATATTGAAAGACTCGCGGCTGACGGTATCGTAAACGGTATGAGTGACAGAATGTTTGAGCCTGACGGGAATATCACAAGGGCGCAGTTTGCTCAGATACTTATGAACACCGGGCTCGTTGGCTCGGGCAGCATTGAAGTGCCTGTATTTGATGACGTGATGACTGACGCATGGTATTCCGAGGCGGTGAACTGGGCTGTATCATGCGGAGTAGCTGAAGGTATGGGTGACGGAACATTTGCGCCGGAAGCGCTCATAACAAGAGAACAGATGGCTGCTATGGTAAACCGTTTTATAACTATTGCCGGTATTTCGGCGGACAAAGGGAACGAGACAGTCTTTACGGACGCTGAAAGCATTTCGGACTGGGCTGTGGAGGACGTAAATACGCTTGCGTCAATGGGCATCATAAACGGCAGAGACACAGGCGAATTCGATCCGAAGGCAAATATGACACGCGCAGAGGGAACGGTTGTTATATGTAACATTTTGGATGTGAAGGAGGTGAACTGAGATGAAAGAGGAAAAGAACACGGCTGTAAACAATGATGAGAATACAGAACAGGAACTTGATCTTGATGATCTTGAGCAGGTAACGGGTGGATCCATCAGAAATGTGCAGTACACAAAAACAACAGAAATAAGTGATGACACCAAGAGCAAGATATAAGAGAGATCGCATGGATCTTTCGGAAGAGCCGCCGTTTTGGCGGCTCTTTCATTGTATAAAATAATTCGAAACAGGTGAAGAATTTAGTTATATTTTCAAAAAGACTTTACATTTTGTTGTGTTTTTAGTATAATACTATATGTAGGCGCGCAGACCGCGTATGGTGTGCGCGTGTCAAGATCATTTTATTATATTAAGGAGATGTTCTCTAAAGATGACAAAGGCTGATCTGTTCAGAGAAAGCATAAAAGGAAAAAACGTGACGGTTATAGGCATAGGTATCTCAAATATGCCTCTTATCGAGTATCTCTGCGCGGCGGGAGCGAACGTTACCGCATGCGATAAGCATGACAGGGAATGGCTCGGTGAAAACTATGAAAGATGCGAGAAGCTCGGCGTGAAGCTGAAAACGGGTGATGATTATTTGAGCGGTCTCACCGATGATATAATATTCAAAACGCCCGGGATGCGTATAGATGTGCCTGAGCTGGCGGCTGCGGCAGCGCGCGGGGCGCGTATAACATCGGAGATGGAGACGTTTTTTGAGCTGTGTCCGTCGCATATCATAGCCGTGACCGGCTCGGACGGAAAAACGACCACCACAACGCTGATATATGAGATAATGACGCATGCGGGTTACAAGACCTGGCTCGGCGGGAACATAGGCAGACCGCTGCTTTCGGATGTTGACAAGATGACAGAAGACGATTACGCGATACTGGAGCTCTCATCCTTTCAGCTGCATACCATGAAATATTCGCCGGAGATCGGAGTTATAACCAACCTCAGCCCGAACCATCTTGATTGGCATAAAGATTATAATGAATATATAGAGGCGAAGACGAACATATTCAGGCATATGAGCCGTGACAATAAGCTCATCCTGAATGCCGACAACCGCGACTGCGCGGCGCTTTTGCCGCTGGCGCATGTGGATGTGAAGATGTTCTCAAGAAAAATGAACGCGTCGGTTTGTCTGCGGGACGATATGATCATATGCGAGGGTGAACCGGTGCTCGACATAAAGGATATAAAGATACCGGGCATGCACAATGTGGAGAATTACATGGCTGCGATAGGCGCGGTATGGGGACTGGCAGGGAAAGAAGACATAAACTATGTCGCGAAGAATTTCGGCGGCGTTCAGCACAGGATCGAGCTTGTGCGCGAGCTTGACGGTGTGAAGTATTATAACAGCTCGATCGATTCAAGCCCTAACAGGACGATAAATACACTGCGGGTGTTCCCGGAAAAGGTGATAATGATCGCCGGAGGCAAGGATAAGGGTATCCCATATGACGAGCTCGGAGAGCCGATAGCCGATCACGTAAAGACGTTGATACTTATAGGCGCCACGAGTGACAAAATCGAGGATGCGCTCAGAGCCGCGGGGCGCGCCGGCGAGGTGAAGATCATAAGAGCACAGACCTATCCGGAGGCTGTGGCGGCGGCGCATGGAGAGGCGAAAAGCGGCGATGTCGTTCTGCTTTCACCGGCGTCTACAAGTTTCGATATGTTCAGGAATTTCGAGGAGCGCGGCGATCTGTTCAAAAAGCTTGTGAATGAGCTTTGATCGAGCGAAAGGAGCAGTAAAATGCGGAAACTTATAAAGAGATTGAGCGATCTCCGCGGTATCTCCGGAAGAGAGAAACGCGTTGCGGCTGAGGTGTCGGAAATACTCGGTAAGTATTGCGGCGATGTTCGCGTCGATCCGCTCGGCAGCGTCATCGCTTATAGGAGCTGCGGGAAAGAGAACGCGCCATCGGTCCTGCTTGAGGCGCATATCGATGAGATCGGCTTGATGGTATCTGAGATAAAAGAGAACGGCGCGCTGAAGTTTACCGATGTGGGCGGAGTCGATGAAAGGATACTTCCGTCACTGGAGGTGACAGTGCACGGAGAAGAGGATATAGAAGGTGTTATAGGCGTTATGCCGCGTGAGATGACGGACACATCTAAGAGCTACAGACCCGAAGATATGATCATAGATACCGGCCTTTTGCCGGACAGGGTAAAGGAGCTTGTGAGAGTGGGCGATGCCGTAACGCTTCCGCAGTCCGTGGGCGGGCTCGGAAAGCATCGGTTCAGCGCGAAAACTATGGATGACCGCGCAAGCGTGGCGGCGCTGATATCGGTCATGAAGAACCTCAGGAATGAAAAGCTCAGCTGTGATGTATACGTCGCGGCGGCGGTGCAGGAGGAGGTAGGCTGCCGCGGAGGCAAAACGTCGTCATACGGCATAATGCCGGATATGGCTGTGGCTATGGATGTCACTCACGGGATAACTCCAGATAACGATAAAAATGCCTTCGAGTTGGGCAGCGGCGCGGTGATCTCACGCGGCCCGAACCTTCATCCGAAGATAACGGAGCGGCTCGTTGAGACCGCGCGCGCGAAGAATATAAAATACAGCATAGATGTTGACGGTGGATGCACCGGAACGGATGCGTGGGAGATACAGGTCTCGGGCGCCGGGATTCCCACGGCGCTTATCTCGATACCGCTTCGGTATATGCACACGTCTGTGGAGACTCTCGATCTGCGTGACGTCAGCGCGGCATCGGAGCTGCTTACAGAGTTTATCAAAGGATTGGGGAGTGATCTGTCATGGCTTTCTCTTTAAAAAAACTCAGCGAGCTTTTCGGTGTGTCGGGCTGTGAGACTGAGGTGAGAGAATATATAAAGAGCGTTGTTTCCGGCAAATGCGACAGTGTCAAGACCGATCCCATGGGGAACCTTATCGCGTTCCGGCGCGGGCGTTCCGATAAAAAGCGCGTGCTGATCGGAGCTAATATCGACGAGTCCGGGTTTATAGTGAGCGGGATGACCGACAGCGGATATCTGAAATTCAAGGCGGTGGGCTCGCCCGATCCGCGCACCGTTATTTCAAAGAGAGTCGTTACCGACAAGGGCGTAAAGGGCGTTATAGGAATGAAAGCCATCCATCTTCAGACAAAGAAGGAGAGAGAGGCGGCTGTTAAGACCGGATCGTTATATATAGATATAGGGTGCTCAAAAAGATCTGGAGCTGAAAAGCGTGTTTCGCTCGGTGATTATGTGACATTTGACACGCAATTCAAAGAGAACGGCGACACGCTGCGCGGCAAAGCGCTCGGACGCTTCGGAGCGGTTTGCGTTATAAAAGCTATGGAAATAGCTCCGGCGTATGACACGTATTACGTTTTTTCGGCGCAGCGAGAGATACCGTGCAAGATCCCGGGCAGGGGCATGTCATGCGCGGCATACGGCATAAAGCCGGATATGGCGGTGGTAGCCGATGTTCTGTGCGTGTCAGATCTTGTCTCGGGAAAGACTGACGGGACGGCGGCGCTCGGCAGCGGGGCTGTTTTGGAGCATATGGACAGAGCCGGCATAGGGAATACCCGTCTTATCGCCGCGGCGAGGGATGCGGCGGAAAGACACTCGGTGAAGTTTACCGAGCAGGTCTGCAGTCTATACGCGTCTGAGACAGGAGCCGTTCAGACAGCTGCGGATGGGTGCAGGACCGTTACCGTAGGGATACCGTGCAGATACAAGAATACTCCGGTTAATATGATGAATAGAAATGACCTGAACAGCGCGGCGGAGCTGTGTTCGGTTCTGGTCGGGGAAAGTGATGTGATTTTCGATGAGATCGGATAAGACTTTAAATTTGCTGAAAAAGCTGACGGAGGCGGACGCGCCGTCGGGAAGAGAGTGCGCTGTGTCGGATATGATACGCGCCGAGGCGGAAAAGCTCGGGTTTGAAGTGAGCGCAGACGCGCTCGGAAGCGTCATAGCGCACAGGCAGGGGAACGGACCAAAATTGATGTTTGACGCGCATATGGATGAGATAGGCGTGATCGCCTCGTATGCTGACGAGAACGGTTTCATCCGTTTCGGCGCGGTCGGCGGACTGTATACGCGCGAGCTGGCAAAAAGGCGCGTAAGATTCCTGAACGGGACTGTGGGAGTCATAGGCTCGGAGGAGGAAGAGTTCAATAAAGATCCTAAGCTGTCAAAGCTGTATATAGATATCGGAGCTAAGGATAAGGCTGAAGCCGAGAAAATGGTAAAGACCGGAGATATGGCGGTCTTTGACGGCAGCTTTTGCGAAAGCGGCGGAACGGTGATATCGAAGGCGCTCGACAACAGAGCGGGCTGCTGTGTATTGCTGAGGGCGATGGAGCTCATAGAGGAAAGCGAAAACGATCTGTATTTTGTTTTCAGCACACAGGAGGAAGTTGGTCTGAGAGGCGCAAAGACAGCGGCTTTTTCGGTGATGCCTGATTACGCTGTGGCGGTCGATGTGACCGATACGGGCGATACTCCCGAATGTCCGCCTATGGATGTCAAGCTCGGCGGCGGCGCGGCGATAAAGATAATGGACCGTTCTGTCATGTGTGACGAGACTGTGATAGAGAAGCTTATAGACGCGGCGGAAAGGAACGGGATAAAATATCAGCGTGAGATAATGGCGGACGGCGGAACTGACACCGGAGCCATCGCGCTGACGGGAGCCGGAGTGAGAGCGGGAGCTGTCTCTCTGCCCGTAAGATATATCCATTCACCGTCGGAGCTTGCAAAAACTGAAGATATAGAGGCTTGTGTCAAGCTTATTGCGGCGGTGTGCTGTGAGAAGTGGTGACGCCAGTCTGATATAGATGTCATGAGGAGAAAGAGTATGAAGCTTGCAAAGATCGTATCGGCTTCCGCCGCACTGATCCTCGCTGCGGAGATTTGCGTGCCCGTCGAGGCGGCGTACTATAGCGAACGCAGCCTGCCGCAGATCTCGTCTGATCAGCTGCGGTATGAACCGTACAGCCAAGAGCGTATGGACGAATATATAGTGAGGATAGACAGTCTTTTGGACAGCTCCGGAAACGGTATGGAGATATCCGTGGCGGCGGATGGATGCCGCGAGGAGTACCTCAGGGCGCTTGAAGAATACCGTCTCGCTATGCTTGAAAACGATACAAACTACAGCGCCGAGGGGGCGGAGACGGTGTCGGGCGCGTATGCCGCGTCTCTAAGCGCGTTCTCATCGCTTTCTCAGGTGCTGCGCAGTATCAGTGAGAGCGGCGAATATGCATATATATTGGCAGATATGCTGGGTTCGGAAAACACAGGAGATTTTGTTGAGTCTCTTCCATCCGACAGGTATTATGAGTTGAGCGAGGAGGAGGAAAGACTTGTTTCGCGCTATTCCGAATCGGCACAGGACAGCGATGCCTCCGCGAAGATATATGTGGAGCTCGTAAAGGTGAGGACGGAGATAGCTCATGAGATGGGTTATGATAGCTATACCGATTACGCGCACGAGGCATTATACGGAAGGGATTATTCAAGAGAGCTTATAGAGACTTTTTCCAACGCGGTCGCGGAGAATTTTTCGGGTATGTTTGAGGACATATTCAACGCGTCTATGGTCGTGCGCGGCGGCACTGAGGGGATGAGCGAGACTGAAACGCTCGACAGGATAGGCAGCGTTATCGGTGAGATCAACGGCGAGCTGAAAAACTCATATGACTACATGCGCTCGAATGGTCTTTACAATGTCTCCTATTCCTCGTCAAAGAGCCCCGTCTCCGGCGCTTATACTGTGGTGCTGCCGAGGCTGCGCGTGCCGTACATGTTTGTGAATCCGACAAACGACTATGAGAGAAGTCCCGCGGAGGGAGCGAGGAATATAATACATGAATTCGGTCATTTCAGCGCGCTCCTGAACGATCCCGCAATAGAGGACAAGAATATCGAGCTGACAGGATCGTTCTCAATGGACACCTGCGAGGTGCATTCACAGGGACTTGAATCACTTGCCGAGAGCTATTACGGAAGGCTGTTCGGTTCGGGCGCGTCACTTGAGAGATATATGCGGCTCTTAAAATGTGTCGGAGCGATCCTGGATGGATGTATGTTCAACGAGCTGCAGACGCGGATATATGACGCGGGCGAAGTGACCGTTGATGAAATAAATAAGATGATGGTGGAGCTGCTTGAAAAGTATTACGATCTTACATATACGGAAAGCTCCGCGCAGGGACTTTGGACCAGCATGACGCACAATTTTGAGGCGCCGATGTACTATCTGTCATATGCCGTTTCCGGAATGACGGCTTTGCAGATCTTATGCAAGGCGGAGCACAATATGGATCTGGCTGTCGATAAATATATGAAGATCTCGGCGCTCGGCGGCTATGTGCCGTTCAAAGAGGCGCTTGAGAGAGCGGGCTTTGACAATATATTCTATGCAGAGAATGTTGAGGAAGCGGCGGATTCTGTCAGGAAAGCATACGGGATAGGATATTCGGATGTTGAGGGAAACAGCTGGTACGAGCCGTATACATTGTATACTTCGCATATAATGGACGGCGAAAATGATGAAAGCTTTGCTCCCGATGAAAATATAACGCGGTCGGATTTCCTTGAGCTGATAGCGAGAGGCTACGATTACTATACCGGAATTGGCGATGGCGAGGGAAACGGGCCCGGAAAATCTGACGGCGGCGGAGAGCGGTATATCTCATGGGCGCTCGGCGCCGGGATCTCAAACGGATATTCCGAGAACGAGTTCGGCGGCGAGGATGATATCACGCGCGAGCAGCTGGTGGTAATGCTGTACAGGCTGAGCGAGCTGCAGGGCGGAGCGGATAACGGCAGCGGCGAAGCGGAGCTTGAAGGATTCTCGGATGCGGACAATGTTTCGGAATGGGCGCGCGACGCCATGGAGTGGGCTGTGGAGAATGATATCATCAACGGTCGCGGAGACGGTATGATAGAGCCGCAGGCGAATGCCACAAGGGCGGAGGCGGCAAAGATCGAGGCCTGCTATATAGAACTGATGTATTAAAGCCGGTGAGGATATATTTTCTGACGGCAAAAAATATGACTGCCGCGCGGTCCAGCGCGGGAACGGAGGATATCTTTTATGGAGAAGAAGGCATATTTGTTTGTGCATTTTAAAGGGACTGAGAGCGCGCCGGATGAGGAGCAGATATATTTCGCTGTTTCAAAAGACGGACTTGAATGGGAAAATGTGAACGGAGGCAGACCGGTCCTGCGTTCCGATATGGGTGAGAAAGGGCTCAGGGATCCTCATATAATGAGACTCGAGGAGGGCGGCTTTGTGCTCATCGCTACGGATCTGTCGATTTACGGAAGACGCGGGATGAAGAACGTGTGGAAGGATGCTCAGGAGTGCGGATCAAAGGATATTGCCGTATGGCGATCGGAGGATCTGCTCGATTGGACAGCACAGAAAATGGTGCGCGCAGCGGCTGACAACGCCGGATGCACATGGGCGCCGGAGGCGGTATATGATCCCGAAAAGAGTGCGTATATGGTGTTCTGGGCGTCAAAGACAGCTGATGACGGGTTTAAAAAGCAGAGGATATGGAGAGCGTACACAACTGATTTTGAAACGATGTCAGCTCCCGAGGTGTACATAGAAAGAGAGTATTCCGTTATCGACACGACAATAGCGTATGAGGATGGTGTATACTACAGATTTACGAAGAATGAGGACAGCAAGAAAGTATTTCTTGAAACAGCCGCGAGCCTGAGCGGCGATTTCAAAGAGTGCGTGAGCTTTTCGCTGAGAGATGAGCGCGGATATGAGGGACCGTCGCTCTGCCCGGTGGGAGACGGATATATGCTGTACATGGATAATTTCGCGACACATGAGGGGTATAAAACATTTTATACAGACTTGCTCGGCAGCGCGGATTTCAAACCGAGGGAGGGTTTCAAAACTCCAGACGTGTTCCGTCACGGAACGGTCATCCCTATAACAGATGATGAATATGAGCGTCTTATGGATATGGGAAAATAAAAGATAGTTAAAATTTTCAATTCAAAGATCCCGGCTGTGAAAACACATGCCGGGATCTTTGGGCTTAGGTCATATATTCTTCGCGTCAAGTATCCTCGACACTGCGGCGTCCAACGTGCTTTCGGGGATAGTGCCGTTCTTTACCGCGTTTAAAACTTCATCGTATGCGGCGTCAAAGTCTGTCACGATGATCATATCGTTTCCCGCGAGCACGGCTTTCACGTACGGCGTCTCGTACTGTGCCATTGCTTCCATGGACATATCATCTGTCATTATGATCCCGTTAAAGCCAAGCTCCTCGCGCAGGATCTCATGCACCGGCGCTGAAATGGACGCCGGCTGCGTTCCGTCCATGCAGTTGACGATGTTGTGAGCTACAAGAACGGCGTCAGCGCCGGCCTCTATCCCGGCTCTGAACGGCACAAAGTCGGTCTCGCGGAACGATCCGATGGGACGGTCGTCTATCGCTATACCGGTGTGAGTGTCGGCATTGCTTCCGTAGCCCGGAAAATGCTTGAGACACGACATCATATCGTTATCCTTCATCGTGGTGACCACAGCTCTCACATACTCCGCGGTAGTTTCGGCGTCCTCGCCGAGAGCGCGGTCATAAATGAAGTCACTCGGATCGGTCGAAACATCCGCCACGGGAGCAAGATTCATGGTTATCCCGAGCGACGATAAAAGCTGCGATTTTTCAGCGGCATTCTCCGTGATGGCATCGATCCCGCCCAGCTCGTAATAGTAACGCGGGCTCTCGTATTTTTCCGGGGCAAGGTTTGGATTGGAGCTTACGCGCACGACCGTGCCCCCCTCCTCATCCACGGAAATGATGGGCTCGATCTCGCAGGCGTCTTTATACCCCTGTACCTTTTCCTTTACATCATCCGAAGTGAGTCCCTCAAAGTCTACTCCGAACATAACTATCCCGCCCGGCTGCTTTTCAAGGATACTGTCCATGTTTGCCTCGTCGCACCGCACCATGAGCATCTGAGCGACTTTTTCCTCTGTCGACATTCTCTCAGCCGCGGTCTCCGCTGCCTCGGTCGCCGCCGGAGCGGGAGACGAGTCATTTTGTGTGTCCGCCGTGTTTCCGCTGCACGAGGCAAATGCGAGCATTGCTGCCGCAGCTGCTGCAAATAATACCGGTCTTGTATATTTCATTTTTGATACGTTCCTTTCTTTGTTATATATATATATTTTACATTACAGGCGGGATTTTGTCAATATTTTATTTACGCCGCCGGGCGCCGGAGAGAGCGGCGCCGGCGCGGGCTCTAGTACCGATCTCGGGCATATTTTTATTCGCACTGTATTGTCAACAAAAAAAGCTTTTTTTTATTTGACATGTGTCGAAAACTATGATAAAATATATATACAATTCATAATATTGACATGATTTTTGTATGGTTTTATTGTTGATTTGTTCAATATTATTTTTGTCTGCCGCGTGCGGCGGCTTGTATTATTCCGGAGGGCGGTGTTATTGTATTGGAGCTGGTAAAAGCAATTTGGACACAAGATGATTATTCAGAATTTGAGGACTATTTATGTTCTGTTTCCGATCCGGGATACAAGGCATTCAGCGCGTCTTTGATACCCGGCTCCGAGGGAAAGATCATCGGAGTGCGTATCCCGATGCTCAGGAAGATAGCGAGGGAGATAGCGAAGGGTGACGCGGAAAGCTTTTTGAAATATGCGCGGGGCAGATCCAATGAGGAATTGATAGTTGAAGGACTTGTCACAGCGTCTAAAAAGTGCGGCTTTGACGAGCTGCTTGAAGATATTCTGAGATTTTCCGATAAGATAGATAACTGGGCTGTAAACGATATCGTCAAGTTTACGCGCATATCAAAATACAGAGCCGAAATGGCGCGGGAGATAGACAGGCTCCTGTTTGACGGTGGCCCTTGGCGCGCTCGGTTCGGACTTAAAATACTTATGGATAACTATCTTGATGATGAATATATAGATCTTGCGCTTGAAAAGACAGCCGAAGTGAGGTCTGACGAATATTACGTATATATGATGCAGGGGTGGCTGCTTGCGACAGCGGCGGTAAAATATTCGGATAAAGTGTTCGCTCTGCTTGAGAGCGGAAGACTGACTGCTGATACCGTGGTCACCGCGGTGGGGAAAATGCGCGATTCACGCAGGATATCGGCAGAAGACAAGGAGAGAGCGCGCGTCATACGAAACGACATCAGGAGAGAAGCAAAAGGGGGAAATGGCAATGCCGAGAAGCGAGAAACAAAAGCTTAAGCTTTATTATGTTATAGATATAATGAAAAAATATACAGACGAGGATCATACTATTTCGATAAGTGAGATAATCGAGAGGCTCGCCGAGTTGGGAGTGAGGGCGGAGCGGAAAAGCATATACCGTGATTTCGAAGCGATGGGGACCCTTGGGTACGACATTATCCAGGTGCATACGAAAAGTTTCCGATACTATCTTGCGAACCACGATTTTGAAACGGCGGAGATACGCATGCTCGTAGACGCGGTGCAGGCGTCGAGATTCATCACAAAAAAGAAGTCCAACGAGCTGATAAAAAAGCTCGAGGGCCTCACTACCGTATATAATGCGGATGTGCTGCAGAGCCAGGTCTTCGTGACCAACAGGATCAAGGCGTCGAACGAGAGTATTTACTATAATGTTGACAGGATACATAACGCGATACACTGTAACGCAAAGATAGCGTTTTTGTATTTCGACTGGGATATCGGCAAGAGAAAGGCGTTCAGGCGTGACGGCGAGAAATATGTAATCAGTCCGTGGATGCTCATATGGAACAACGAGAATTATTATCTTATCGGATACGAGTCGGAGACGAAGCAGATCAAGCATTACCGCGTTGACAGGATGCTTTCGATCGATGTGATGTCCGATCTGAAGCGTGACGGAAAAAAAGCGTTCAGCAGTATAGATGTGGCACAGTACGCGAAAAAATTCTTCGGGATGTACAACGGCGAGATAACCACTGTTGAGCTGAACTGCGAGAGGGATATGACGAATGCTGTCGTTGACAAATTCGGCACTGATATAAAGCTGATACCTCAGGAAAACAAGACCTTTAATGTTCAGGTGGAGGTCGCGGTAAGTCCCGTGTTCTTGTCATGGGTGTTTATGTTCGGAGGGCGGATAAGGATAGTTTCGCCGGACAGTGTCGCGGATGATCTTAAGAAAATGGCTAAAAAGTTTGCGGAGGAAGATAATTGATCGGTTTCAGAGATTTAAAGATAGATGTGAAGCCCGAAAAGACGGATGTTATGCGTTCTATGGGCTGTGCTGAGGGAGATATCATCTATAACAGCGTGTCAAAGGAATTTGACGCGCTTTTTGAGCGTATATGCGGTTCTCTGGATGTGCGCTCAAGCGCGCGGGCGGAAAACGGAAAGATATATGTCGTATTGACGGCGGGGGAAGAGATCTCGTCGCTTTCCGAGGAGCTCTTTTCAGCCGGCGAGGGCATCGGCGGACTGATAGTGAATACCGCCGCAGACTGCGCGCTTTTCGAGGCTGACAACAGGCTGCAGGAACACATAAGGCAGCTGTGCGCGCAGCTGCATATGGGTATAAAAAAGAGGCTTGACGCGCCGGCGGACATTTCTCTTGCCGAACAGAGCGTGGTACTGGAAAAAGCTCCTCTAACGGGCGTGAATATGACTGACGGGCTGATGCTCTCACCGGTGAAGAGTATGTGTTATATTTTAGAGCTTGCGGATGATGAGGCTCTTTTTAAAGCGCAGCATGACTGTTCGAAGTGTGCAAATAAAGACTGTCCAAGGCGTACAGCTCCTTACAGGGGCAGGTTTGAGATCATCTCCGACTTTGATTATACGCCGGAGAAAGCAAGCGGCGTCTGTGTTGATATCGGCACGACTACCATAGCGGCGGTGCGCGTTGAAAACGGCAGGATAACCGCGGCGCATTCCGAAGTCAACCGTCAGCGGCGGTTCGGGGCGGATGTGCTGTCGCGTATCGATGCCGCGAACCGCGGCAGGGGAGAGGAACTGCGCTCGATAGCCGAGTATCAGCTGAAGAGATGTATCGAAGCTGTGGGAGGCGGAAAAACCGTTGCCGCGGCAAATACCGCAATGGTAAGCCTGCTCATGGGATACGACTGTTCCGGGCTCGGGAAATATCCTTTTACCGCTCAGAGCCTTGAGAGAGCGGTGTCGGGAGATGCCGAGCTTGTGGGAGGTATCTCGGCGTTTGTGGGCGGAGACATCGTCAGCGGACTGTATATGTGCGGATTTGACAAGAGCGATGACGTGTGTCTTTTCCTTGATCTCGGAACGAACGGTGAGATGGCGATAGGTAACAGAAACGGAATACTGTGTACTTCCACGGCTGCGGGACCGGCATTTGAGGGCGGACGTATCTCGTGCGGTACCGGTTCTGTTGACGGCGCGGTATGCGCTGTTACGATCGGGAATGACGGAGCCGCAATGGCGGAGACGATAGGCTCAAAAAGACCGTGCGGTATATGCGGCACAGGCATAACCGAGCTTGCGGCGGAGCTGTTGAAGCACGGCATAATAGATGAGACAGGCAGGATGGCGGCAGGCTTCGAAAACGGATACAGGATCGCCGACGGCGTTGTGTTTACACAGGGCGATGTGCGTGAGCTGCAGACGGCAAAAGCTGCGATACGCGCCGGGCTCGAGATACTTATCTGCGAATCGGGAGTAAGGGAAGAAGACATAAAGACTGTGTATATCGCCGGCGGGTTCGGCAGAAGACTCAATATAGAAAAGGCCTGCGCCATAGGGCTTTTGCCTCCGAGGTTCATTGAACGGTACAGAGCGGTCGGAAACAGCTCACTCGGAGGCTGTGTAAAGATCCTTGACAACGGATTCGACGGAACGGAGTATATAAGAAGCATATCGCGTGATTTTCCGCTCGCGGAAAATGAACGGTTCGCGGAGATGTATTTGAAGCATATGAGTTTTTGCGGTGAGTAAAGCGCTTGTTTTCGATACGGCGGTCTTACCGTTCAAAGTTCTCGCGGAGCTTTTTAAGAAAGAGCCCGGCAGGTTTTGAGAACACCTGATATTTTTTCCATACGATGTCTAATTTAGCGGTACGCGCGGGTTTTAACGGTTTGAAGCAGAGCGTATCGCTGTTTTCAGTGTTGATTATCTTGTCAAAACAGAGAGCATAGCCGAGACCTTCCTCGACCATTATGGAGGCGTTGAAAAGCAGATTGTATGTCCCCACTATATTTAATCTGTCCCTGTCGCGCATTAGCCAACCGGAAAGCTCATTGTTTGTGTCCGCCTGGAGCGAAACTATGAGAGGGGCTGACCACAGATCCTTCGGTTCGATATATTCCTTTTCGGCCAGCGGACTGTCACGGCGCATCAGCACGCCCCATGTGTCCGTGTACGGTATCCTTATGGAATCATATTTGTGCAGATTGGCTCCCTCGGCAAATATGCCGAAATCAAGAAGGCCCTTGTCGAGCCGCTGTGAGACCGACAGATCATGCGCGCTGAACAGATGAAAATGTATATCATAGCCCTCGTCCCTAAGCTGTTTGGCGGTCTTCGCCACCAATCTTATCCCCTCGGTCTCGCTGCTTCCTATATACACGTCTCCGGTAATATTATCGCCTGCGCTCATGACCTCAGATTCCGTTTTATCCACGAGATCGATTATTTCCTCTGCGCGTTTCCTGAGCAGCACACCCTCATCGGTAAGGGAGATACGTCTGTGCTCGCGGTTAAACAGAGTCTTGCCAAGCTCCGCTTCAAGATCCATGAGCTGACGCGACAGTGTCGGCTGTGTGACATGAAGCTTTTCCGCCGCGGCGGAAATGTTTTCTTCTCTTGCGACCTCAAGAAAGTATCTTAAAACACGAAATTCCATATATAAACATGCCTTTCTGTTGTATTTTCATTACCAGTATATCACGGATTTGTATGCCTGTCAAGCATGGATCGGGATAATATATAAGCATAGATATTCATGTTTGCTATAATGCTTTACTTCTTGACGTGCAAAAAGTAGAACTTGATCAAAATATAGATATCTTTGTTGACATATCAGGAAAAGCATGGTATAATGTTTAAGAAACAAATTTTATTTGATATTATATTTACTGGGAGATAAATGTCATGAATATTTTGAAAAAAACTTGTTTTGGCGTGGTTCTATCAGTGACCGCGATCTTTTCCGCTGCCGGAGCCGCTTCCGCTGACGGTGTGTTTTTGTGTATGAGACCGGAGGACACTGTGGCGGTGACGGCGGATGAAAACAAATATTTTAAATATATCGATATGACCGCATCAAACGGAGCCGCGGTGAGCGCTCAGATATCTGTGGACGGGAATACTTATCTTCCTTTGCGGTTTATATGCGAATCGGCGGGGCTGGCGGACTGCGGCGGCACCGAGGGCGATCTGCCTGATAACAGTTTTCGTTACGTTCCGGCTGGAAACGGGTATCCTGACCGTATAGAGCTGAAGATAAACGGGACATATTACACGCACAATATCGGCGAGGAGTTCACTTATGAGCCGTCGCCGGGGGATGTCAGAACAGTCGCGGTGTACAATATACGAGGCAGCTTGTATATGCCGATGGGATATTTGGCGAAGATCACCGGCTCGCAGGCGATATGGCAGGCTGATACCGGCTCTGTCATGTTCATAAGCGGTTCACTTTCCGCCGGTGATTATATTATGGAAAACGGCAGACTGAGACGAGACAAGGAAATGATACTGGGATATGACTTCTTTGCGAATAATCTTTGCGGCTCGCCTCTTTATTTGAAAACAGACGGTATAACTGTATCTGATATCGGAGCGGAGACTGGGGTCTCGGCAAGCTGCGCTTCAAGAGTATCGGGAACTGTGTATTTCATTGACGGTGACGGATATATATGCGTCTCGCGGGAGGGAAGCGGCGTATATGAGAGATTGGCTTTTACCGATCAGTTCGGCACAGATGTGATGATAATGTCGGAGAACGCGGCGGCTGTCCGCGGAAAGCTCTATGGGATCGAGAAAGGCGGAAGGCTCTTCTGTGCGGAGCTTGACGGGAGCGGATTCCGTTATCTTACGGATAAAAATGTGTTCAACATGTTCATCAAGAAAGACGGCTCGGAGTATTATCTGTTTTACGGAGAAGCTGATACGTGCTCCGTTATGCATATGATAAATATGCGCACCATGGACGATTACACTATGGAGATAACGGATTATTCGCATAATAATCTTCTGGAGGGTATGCGGTCGTTCGTTGTGGGAAAGACCAATACGGCATACATTGATATTGACGGACGGATCCATGTCATAAATACTGTGCGGAATCCGGAAGAGATAGAGATACTGCGTGTTATGCCGAGCAATCATATGATATTTGAAAATGACAGCGCGGGAGAAACGATATCGTCCGCTGCGTATTTGAATTATGATTATATCAATGATGTGATATACGCGGTCACCGATGCGGGCGATATATATTATTACGAAAAGAATTCGCAGCAAATGGTAAAGTTCGATATTTGCGCGGGCATGAGCGTGTTTTCTTTGTTCAGTGACGCCGGGTACAGGGATATGTTCGCGGCAGACTGGAACGGCGGCATTTACAGCAGATATACGAAATATACCGGTGACGGAGTCTGGTACAATGATTGATATTCTGGATGATAAATGGGAGAAAACAATGGGAAGAAAAAGTATTTTAAAAGCAGCGGCTGTGGTACTGCTGTCGGCGCTCATGTTTATGCCGGCTTCGGTATCGGCCGCGACGATAAACACGGGCGTCATATGCTATCACAGTGTCACTGACAATCCTCTGCACTATGACACGTATAGGATCAGCGCCGAGGAATTCGAAAATGATGTTAAATATTTTAAGGACAACAGCTATAATTTTTTGTTGCCGAAGGAGATGTGGTACGCACAGCCCGGCGCGAAAAATATAGTGCTGACCTTTGATGACGGATATGAAGACTTTTACGATGTGGTGTTCCCGATCCTTAAAAAGTATGAGGTCAAGGCGGCGGTATACATAATAGGCTCGGAGATTGACAAGACTGGATATCTGAAATCGTGGCAGATAAAGGAGCTTGACAGCTCCGGACTCGTCGAGATCGGCAATCACACAACGATCATGCACACATATAATTTTTCTCTCAGCGTTCTGAAAAACAATGAGATAATAATAAATGAGTACATCGAGGATATTAAGGACTGCAGTTCAAGGGTATACGCCATTACCGGTAGAGGGACGGAGAGCTTTTCTTATCCAAACGGGATATACACCGACAGACTCGACAAGGTAATACGCGGCAATCTTGGCTATACCACGACCTTTTCCACGGATTACGGTATAGTTAAGACGCAGCAGGACATATTGAAGCCGATGAAGCGTCTGTATAGAGTTCACGGGGACACTCCGGAGCTGATAGAGTCCAGGATAAAGTCTTTTATATAGGTGATATCCGTTTTGTTTCGGTGAAACTTTTGCAGTTGTGTGATTTTTTTAAAAAAGTACTTGAAATATCATATTTATTGTGGTATAATATCTAATGTGTGGTACGTAATGCTTGTATCACATATTTGCCCCTGTAGTTAAGTGGATATAACAAGCCCCTCCTAAGGGCTAGTCACGCGTTCGACTCGCGTCGGGGGTGCCAGATGTAGCGGCAGTTGAACTTTTTCGACTGCCGCTTTTTTGCGACAACAAACATACTGCATACTACGGAGGAAAGGGATCGTGAGATATATAAAAATATTTGCCGGAAACTTGCTGATGGCTATGGCGTACAGCTTTATAACGGTTCCTAATGACATAGTTAACGGCGGAGTTACGAGCCTCGCTATGATCTGTGCCGAGCTTCTCGGAGTGGATGTGGCGCTCTGCTCAAATCTGTTCACAATACTGCTGATGGTGATCTGCGCGGTGTTTCTGGGGAAAAGCTATTTTATGGGGACCGTGTGCAGCTGTGTCATGTATATGACTATGTTCACGCTGTTTTCAATGTCGGGCATCTCTCTGCATATCTTCCCGCCGGCCGCGGCGCTCATAGCGGCAGTGATGGTCGGGACAGGATATTTTTTATGTATAAGCGGCAAGTCGACAGCAATAGGCTTCGATACCGTGGCTCTTATACTGAACAAGAAAAATCCAAAGATAAATATAGCCGCGGTAATGTGCGCGATAAATATATGTGTGCTGATACCGGGTTATTTTACGTTTGGTCTCATGAGTGTCGCCACGGGAATATTCTTTGCGCTTGTTCAGTCGTTAACTTTAAACACCATAACACGCTTGAGCAAAAGGTCTGCATCATGCTGAATTGCCGCCGTGTATTCTGTTCCGGATGCTCGGCGTTTTTTTTATATCAAAAGAATGTTATACGTATGTAAAAGATGGCTTTTTTTTCGACAATATAAAAAATACTATTGAATTTCTCTTCTGATTCGATTATAATATAATTAATAAGTTAAGGACAGATAATATCCAATCGGAGGTGAGAAATTTGAAGATCACATTTATAGGCGCCGCTCATGAAGTTACGGGGTCTTGCACGCTTATAGAGGCATGCGGCAGAAAGATACTTGTGGACTGCGGCATGGAGCAGGGAGTGGATCTTTATGAAAATACTCCGCTGCCGATACAGCCAGCGGATATAGACTGCGTTTTTCTAACGCACGCGCATATAGACCATTCCGGAAAGCTTCCGTTGCTTGCGGCGCGAGGTTTCAGCGGAAAGATATATGCGACGGAGGCGACGGAGCAGCTCTGCGGTATAATGCTGATGGATTCGGCGCACATTCAGGAACAAGAGGCGAATTGGAGGACGAAGAAATCGCTCAGAAGCGGCGGCAAGGAGTTTGTGCCGCTTTATACAACTCTTGACGCGGAGCGGTCTCTGAAGCTATTCAGAGGATGCTCGTATGAGCGCTCCTATGATATATATGACGGCATCACGATACGATTTATGGACGCGGGGCATCTTCTCGGTTCGTCAAGCATAGAAATAAAGATAACTGAAAATGATGTGACCCGTACACTGCTGTTTTCTGGTGATATAGGCAATATTGACCGTCCGCTTATCAGGGATCCGCATAAGCCGGATTATGCGGATATAGTGATCATCGAATCCACTTACGGCACAAGGCTGCATCCGGAGCGGCATGACTATAAGTCACAGCTTGTGAGAATATGTCAAGAGACGTTTGACAGGGGAGGAAATGTAGTCATACCGTCGTTTGCGGTCGGAAGAACGCAGGAGCTTCTGTTTCTCTTCCGTGAGATCAAGGAGGAGGGGCTTATAAAGGGTCATGACGGGTTCCCGGTATGGGTGGACAGTCCTCTTTCGGTCGCGGCGACTAATATATATGACGGCGGCATGGAGGACTACTATGATGAGGAGACGCTCGGCATACTCGCTCAGGGGCGAGAGGTGTTGAAATTCCCGGATCTGAAACTTTCTGTTTCAACAGATGATTCGAGAGCTATAAATTTTAATACAGACCCGAAGGTTATCATATCTTCGAGCGGGATGTGCGAGGCGGGCAGGATAAGGCACCACTTGAAGCATAATCTGTGGAGACCAGAAAACACGATCCTGTTTGTGGGTTATCAGGCGGAGGGAACTCTCGGAAGAAAGCTTATAAACGGAGCTGATGAGGTCAAGCTGTTCGGTGAGATCATACACGTGAATGCGAGGATAGAGCAGATGGACGGCATAAGCGGACACGCGGACAAGAACATGCTTCTCGGCTGGCTGGGAAATTTGAAGGAGCCGCCTAAACATGTGTTCGTAAATCACGGTGCCGATGAGGTGACGGATATTTTTGCGCAGTGTGTAAAAGCGGTGCTTGGATTTGAAGCGAGCGCGCCTTACAGCGGGACCTCGTACGATCTTGCTAATTTACGATGTATCGCTGAGGGAAATAAGATAAAGAATGTTTCGGCGGCGGGGACGGAGCGCAGGACACAGCGCACATCACCTGTATTCGAGAGACTTCTTGGAGCCGGAAGACGGCTCATGACTGTTATAGAGCATAACAGAGGAGGGGCAAATAAGGATCTTGCGAAATTTGCGGATCAGATAGACGCTCTCTCAACGAAATGGGACAGATGACCGCAATGTTATAGCGGCAGCCGTCCGGAAAGTCAGGTAAGGAAACAGACGGCCGCGGGACTGATCCTGCGCGGCCGCTTGAGACCGGAAAACAATTGGAGGAAATTTTATGAAAATATGTGTGTTTGGAGCTGCAAGCAATGAGATAGATCATATGTACATACAGCGTGTCGAAGAGCTCTGCAAAGCGCTCGGTGAACGCGGGCATGAGCTTGTGTTCGGAGCCGGAGCAAACGGGCTTATGGGAGCCGCTGCGCGCGGGATGAAGGCAGGCGGAGGAAAGATAACGGGAGTTATCCCGAATTTCTTCAGGGAAGAAACGATAGAGGAGATCTATTCCGAATGTGACGAGATAATTTTTACAGACACTATGCAGGAGCGCAAAAAGACGATGGAGGACCGCGCCGACGCGTTTATAGTAGTGCCGGGCGGTATAGGCACATTTGAGGAGATGTTCGAGGTCCTGACGCTCAAGCAGCTGGGCAGACATCAGAAGCCCATAGTTTTTTACAATCTTGCGGGCTATTTTGATAATCTTATGGCGTTTATGAAGCACTGTTCGGATGAAGGATTTATACGCCGCAACTGCCACAAGCTCTACAATGTTACAGATAACAATGAAGAGTTATACGGTTTTATTGAACACAGCAAGCCGCTCAACTTCAGTGTGAGCGATCTTAAACACAGCTGATTATTCAGGCGGCCGCAAGCACGGTATTTTGCGATCGCCTGAATTGATTATTTTAAAGGAGACATTTTAATATGAAAGAATTTATGGATGATGATTTTATGCTGATGAACGATACGGCAAAAAAGCTGTATCATGAGTACTCGGAGAAGCTTCCGATAATCGATTATCACTGCCATCTGAGTCCGAAAATGATGCTTGAGGATGAACCTTTTGAGAATATCACTCAGATATTTCTGGGAGGAGATCATTACAAGTGGAGATATATGCGGTCCTGCGGCGTTGATGAGGAATACATAACAGGCTCAGCGAGCGATGAGGAAAAGTTCAAGGCGTTCTGCGGCTGTCTCGGCTACGCGGTAGGCAATCCGCTTTATCACTGGACGCATTTGGAGCTGCGCCGCTATTTTGGGATATATGATATCGTTTCCGAGGACACTGCGGATATCATATGGGAAAAGGCGAACAAGGTCATAAAGGAGACAAAGATGTGTCCCTCGTCCCTTATAAATTCGTCAAATGTAGCGGTCATCTGCACAACGGACGATCCGGCTGACGATCTGGAATATCACAGAGAGATAAAAGCGAAGGGACATATAAAAGCGGACGTTTATCCTGCTTTCAGACCCGATTTTGCTCTTAACATAGAGAAGGATACATTTGTCGCGTATATAAATACACTTGAGGCGGCGTCAGGCAAAAAGATAGACAGTTATGCGAAGCTTGTTGAGATCTTGCTTGATCGCGTAGACTTTTTCAATGAAAACGGCTGCCGCGTGAGCGATCACGCCCTTGACGGCGCGCCTTACAGAGAGATGAGTGAAGAAGAGCTTGAGTCGGTGTTCAGAAAGGCTATGAACGGCGGGCAGGTGACAGCGGAAGAAGCTGAGGGCTATAAGTCTGATCTTCTTGCGGCGTTGGCAAAGCGTTATCATGAGCTGGGCTGGGTCATGCAGCTTCATATGGGAGCGCTGAGAAATAATAATGCGCGTATGTTTGCCAAGCTGGGAGCCGATACAGGCTTTGATTCGGTAAATGATTATGCGATAGCGGAGGGACTGTCAAAGCTTTTGAACTCAATGGATGAAAAAGGCGGCCTGCCCAAAACTATACTTTATACTTTGAATCCAAAGGACAATTATACGCTCGGCACAATGATCGGAAACTTCCAGAGCAGCGAGACGCCGGGAAAGATCCAGTTCGGTTCCGCGTGGTGGTTCAACGATCAGCGTGACGGTATGACGGAGCAGATGAAAGCGCTTGCAAATCTCGGCGCACTCTGTAAATTTGTCGGGATGCTCACAGATTCGAGAAGCTTTCTTTCATATACTCGTCACGAGTATTTCAGAAGGATAATGTGCAATCTTATAGGAACATGGGTGGAGAACGGTGAGTTCCCGCAGGATTATAAGATACTCGGCAAGATAGTTAGCGATATTTCGTACTATAACGCGAAGAATTATTTCGGTTTCTGATAAATAAAGGGGAAGTATTATAAGGAGAGCGTAGATCATGAAGAAAAAGAGCGGAAAAGGAGCGCTTGAGAAAGCGGAGCTGGCAGTCGCAGTGCTACTCACCATTACTGTGATACTGGGGCTGCTGTATATGGCGCTGGGTATCATGTTTGTGATGAATGGGCCGGCAACGAGTTTCCCATGGTATTCCTCGTGTGTGTTTGCGGCTATATATTTCGGCCCGCCGCTGCTTGTGGAGTTTGTGGTCTATTTGATAATAAGACATATTTATAAAAAACAAAAGAAACATGGAAAAAAGTAAAGTTAAAAATGCCGTTTTTGCTGTGAGCGAATATTTTTTCTATTTTTTCGCTTATTCGGTGATCGGATGGTGTTATGAGGTATTTCTTGAGACAGTCGTTTACCGTTGGGGATTTTCAAACCGCGGAGTGCTGTTCGGACCGTACTGTCCAGTATACGGATTTGGTATGCTGTTGTTCATTTTTACGGTGTACAGGCTGATAAGAAATAAGCCTTTAAGGAAGAGGCTTGCCATGATACCGGTAGTTATAATAGGCTGTGCGCTCATCGCCACGGCGGTCGAGCTTTTGACATCGTACATATGTGAATTTTTTACGGGAGCATGGCCGTGGCAGACTTATGCCGATTACGCTGTGAATTTTCAGGCGAGAATAGCATTGTCACCATCGATACGGTTCGGGCTGGGCGGAGCGTTGTTTTTGTATCTTGTGCAGCCGATATTTGAGCGCGCGGTCAGCAGGCTGGGAGACCGCAGGATCATGATCTTTGCGGTGCTCGCGGTGATCATGGCTGCGGATCTTATAATTACCGTTGCGGTCTAAACAAAAAAATACGGGAACGATATCTTGTCTGCTGCGGGCAGACAGATCTGTTCCCGTATTTTCATTTCACTGTGACTTTTCCTGTATATCACGAAAGCAGATTCAGGACCTCCAGCACTATCAAAACAGCGCTTAAAACGCTTATTATAGTAATGCCGACTGTCATCTTGCGTTTCAGCTTCAGGAATGATGTTTCAAGCGCGTCGATCGAGTTACGAGTATTCATCTGCGAGTTTTTCAGATCAAACACGCTGTCGTTCAGCTTGGAAACACTTCCGAGCGATGTTATAAGATCTGCAAGTCTGTCATCCTGCGCGTTCAGCTTGGCATTGATATTTACGACCGATTTTGTCGTGTTGTCGCTTTGCTTTTCAAGCATGTTCTTTATGGTTGACAGCTTGCGTGAAATATCGTCCAGTCGTTCGCTTTGTTCCGAGAGCTTGTCATCGGACGATGTCTCTTTAAGCTCGTCTATTCCGGTTTTTATCTCATCAAGACGTGATGAGATAATATCGGGACCGATCTGCATATGCTGCTCGGAGGCTGACGTGCTATCTTCACGGCTGTCAGCTTTTGAAGTTTCTTCGCTTGTCATGATATCATCCTTATTTTCAGAAGTATCCGCGCCGGCTGGAGCCGCATTGTGATCGGACTTATCGTCGCTTTCCGTCTCTGTGTCAAGAAGCTCATCGCCGATCTTTTTTAATCCGCTGAGAACATCCCGGAGATTGAAACGTTTCGTGCTGTCCATGGTCTCGTCTCCGTCAGGCGCACCATCCATGCTCACTTTCATGTTTTCAGCGAATTCACCGAAAGAACTCGTGTCTTCCTCTGCATGTTTGCTCTTCTCCGGATTGTCCTTAAATATTTTAAATGCCATGGTTTTATCCAGGGCGGCTTTCTTAAGCTTATCAAGATCCATTCTGTATCCTCTTTACTCAGGTTTTTTTGCGTTGATTATGATGACATCTTCATCATCATCGTCATCGCCGTCATCGGCAGCAGCTTCCGCTTCATCGTATGCGGTGTCGATATCGTCCTCATAGTCGTCGAACTCATCGTCAGCCTCATGGCTCAATTGTGAACCGCATTTGATGCAGTAGTCAGCGTCTGCGGGATTATGAGCTCCGCATTCGGGGCATCTGAGCGTGTTCTTCAGCTCGGCAGTCTTTTCATTCAGAGCCGCTATCTCATCCATGAGCTTATCGATCTGCTCAAATGATGAAATAAAGGTCTCGTCGTATGTTTCTCCTTCAAGGTATTTTTCATACATATTCTTACCGATCTCTGTATAAATATCCTTTACCTTGTTCTGCGCTTCATTCACCGCGAATGTGAGCTTAGTATATGTGATGGCGTTCGAGGTGCGCTTCGCAACTTCCTTGGCAATGCGTTCAGCGCCGCCCTTTGCTTTATATGCGCCGTCTTTTAATTTGTCGAAAAACTCATCCATGATAAATACCTCCTAAAATAAACGTGCCAAGATAAAGCTGTAACAGCTTTATTTCTTAAACTGTATTTATTATACCACAAACCTGTAAAACACGCTACTGTTTTTAGTGAAAATTATTATATTTTTGCAACTTCCACAAAAATAAGCGAAAAATTTGTGCAATAGGGGCGAAATGAAAGCGCAGCCGTATCCGTAACACGGCCGCGCCGGACAATATTATTTGATTATTCTTACAGCTATTACCGAGTCAAGCTCTTCGAGTTTCTTTGCAGTCTCTTCCGTAACAGTGTGATCGGTGTTTATTATCGTGTAAGCGTAATCGCCCTTTGATTTATTTATCATATCCGAGATGTTTACTTCCTTCAAAACATCCGTGAACTTTGCGATAACGTTCGGCTCATTTTTATGGATGACTGTGATCCTGCCGACCTTGTCGACCGGAAGCGAGCAGTTCGGGAAGTTAACGGAATTTGTGATATTTCCGTTTTCGAGATAGTCTTTTATCTCGTCTGCGGCCATCTTAGCGCAGTTGTCCTCGGATTCCTCCGTTGAAGCGCCAAGGTGGGGGATAGCTATTATCCCGGGCTGGTTGATCGTTTCCGAATCCGGGAAGTCAACAACGTATTTCTTTACTTTGCCCGAAGCTATCGCGGCCTTTATATCGTCATTGTTTACAAGACCCCCGCGGGCGAAGTTGAGGATAACCACTCCGTCCTTCATTATCGCAAGAGTGTCCTTGTTTATGGTGTCTTTTGTCGAATCGAGCAGCGGAACATGTATGGTCACATAGTCTGCGGCTTTGTATACTTCGTTCGGATCATGAACACAGTGTACGTGTCTGTTGAGCTGAAGAGCGTTGCCTACGCTGAGATACGGATCGTAGCCTATAACGTCCATGCCGAGAGCGACAGCCGCATTTGCGACCAATATACCTATCGCGCCGAGACCGATAACTCCCAGAGTTTTGCCCTTTATCTCACAGCCCGCAAAATTTGATTTTCCCTTTTCGACCTGCTTTGCGGCGTCGTCGCCTGTAAGCGTGTTTGCCCATGTGTTTCCGCCGATTATGTCACGTGACGCGATGAGCATTCCGGCGATAACAAGCTCTTTTACAGCGTTTGCGTTTGCGCCGGGAGTATTGAATACAACAATACCCTTTTCGGAACATTTATCGATTGGGATGTTATTAGTGCCCGCGCCCGCTCTTGCGACAGCTTTGAGCGACTGGGGCAGTTCCATATCGTGCATTTTGTAGCTTCTCAGTATGATGCCGTCAACATCTGCTGTCACATCGTCCGTGACAGTGTAATTATCGCCGAGACGGTCAAGACCGCATGCGGCTATTTTGTTAAGTGTCAATATATTATACATTGTAGATTACTCCTTTGCCGCCCCGGTCAGAACGGACCGGCGCAGTGTTTTGAATTTTTGTTTATTCAGGCGTTTTCCTGCTCGAACTTCTTCATGAAGTCAACAAGCGCCTGTACTCCCTCGATCGGCATAGCGTTATATATGGACGCTCTCATGCCGCCTACTGTTCTGTGTCCCTTGAGGTTTACAAGACCCGCTTCCTTAGCTTCCTTAACGAACTTAGCGTCAAGCTCGTCGCTGCCTGTCACGAACGGAACATTCATGAGCGAGCGGTCTTCTTTAACTACCGTGCCCTTAAAGAGCTTTGATGAATCAAGATAATCATAGAGGAGCTTAGCCTTTGCCTCATTTAGCTTCTGGAGCTCTGCTATGCCGCCTTTTGACTTGATCCACTCAAGCACGAGCTTGAATATATATATGCCGTATGTAGGCGGTGTGTTGTAAAGCGAACCAGCATCCGCGTGGGTCTTGTAGGTGAGCATTGTAGGTGTTCCCTCCATCGGCTCGCCCAAGAGGTCCTCTCTTGCTATAACAAGAACTACTCCCGCGGGACCGAGATTCTTCTGAGCGCCGGCAAAGAGCAGACCGAATTTTGAAACGTCTATAACTTCCGACATAGCGCATGAGGAAATATCGGCAACGAGTGTAGCTTCTGTTTTCGGAAGCTCGGTGAATCTTGTTCCGTATATTGTGTTATTGTAGCAGATATAGCAATAATCGACTTCATCCTTCGGGGAATATTCAGAAGCGTCCGGCTTGGGGATATATGAGAATGTCTTGTCAGCCGAAGATGCGACTTTGTTTACCTTTATGAATTTTTCAGCCTCTGCCGCCGCTTTCTTTGCCCACTGACCTGTTATGAGGTAATCGGCTGCCTTATGGTTTACGCCGAGGTTCATCGGTACCATAGCAAACTGTGTGGAACCGCCGCCCTGCAAAAACATTACCTTATAATTGTCCGGAACGTTCATGAGCTCGCGGACAAGCGCTTCCGCGCTTTTGATTATATCGTCAAAATCCTTTGAACGGTGGCTCATCTCCATAACGGACATGCCGCTTGTACCGTATTCAAGCATTTCATCCTGAGCCTTTTTCAAGACCTCTACCGGCAGCATAGAAGGACCTGCCGAAAAATTGTATACTCTACTCATTTTATGATTACCTCCGTATTTTCTGCGGGAGAGATGAAAAAACTATCCCCGCATAATTAGTTTATACCTTATATTATACACCTTAAAGCCCCTATAAGTCAATAGTTTTTAAGCGTATATGACATTTTTTTTATAAAAAATGTCCCAATTATGTATATTTCGTGGTCTGAAACGTGCCGTATCATGAATATATGCCGCATTTCGGGACTGAAACAGTGTTCCTTTAACGATAAAAGCCGTCTTGTGTCAGCCGCGCAGGGATGCGCCGGCACTGCCCAAGACGGCGTCAGCTATGGCAAAAGCTATCTTTGCCTGATATTCATCATCGTTTAAAAGCTTTTCCTCGTCAGGATTCGAGATGAATCCGCATTCCACCAGCACAGACGGCGGTTTGGGATCCTTCATCAGAAACAGAGACTCGGAAGCAGCTTTTACCGTGTGCACCTTCGCTCCCGTAAGCTCGGATATCCTATCCTGTATAGCCGCGGCAATGGCCTCCGTTTCGGGATGATTGCGCGAATAAAAAACATGGAGCCCGCTTTGGGACTTGTCGGAAAACGCGTTCATATGTATCGATATAAAAAGGTCGGAGCCGCTGTTATTTATGATATCGAGTCTATTGTGCATATCAGAAACCTTTTTCTCGCGTATCGTTTCGGCATCGGGATCGTATATGGCTGAATCACCGCTGCGCGTCAGCACCACCTCCGCACCTCTGCCCTCGAGCACCTCGCGGAGTTTTAAAACTATTGCAAGATTCACATCTTTCTCCTGCGTCCCGCCGCTGCCCACCGCCCCGCCATCAGGACTTCCGTGTCCAGCGTCTAAAGTGATCCGGACAGGGGGATGACTCGGGCCGAACGACGGCACGGAGCGCGTGTCAAGACCGTAAAAAAATCCTGCCGCGGTCAGTGCCGTCGTTATACCCAGTAAAATGAGTAGGAGGAAAAACAATGAATCAGAAGATTTCATTTTCATACTAAGACCCTTTCGGTACTTCCTTATATGGCTTGCAGTCACTTTTATATATAATATGCCTGATGTATAAAGAAAATATCGGACGGCATGGACCTTTTTGCAAAGGATACAGACCGATAACGGTTCGGGGACACATAATTTGTTTGAAGACAGTAAAAAAGCAAGAAAGTAAATGCTTATACACGAAAAAAGATTGTGCTATATTAACAAAAAAATATAAATTTCCAAAAAAGGATTGACATATGTGATTTTCAGTGCTATAATGACTTTGTTGATTGAACAAAGGAGTTCATGGTGTTGAGGCACCTTGGACTCCTTATTTTTTTCGCTGAAAACAAATTGTTTTACAGCGTTGATAAGCTTATCGTCGCGCAGCGGCTCAACAAATTATGTTTTGTTTTAGGAGGAGTTTTTATGATAGACACGGGTAACACGGGCTTTGTGCTTTTGTGCGCGGCTTTTGTATTTTTTATGACACCCGGCCTGGCGCTGTTTTACGGAGGCTTGGTAAGAAGGAAGAATGTTGTTAACACTATGATGTCGTCTGTATTTCTTATAGGCGTATCGATCGTGTTGTGGGTACTGTTCGGATATTCACTTTCGTTCAGCGGAAATATCGGAGGAATAATAGGAAACCTTGACTGGTTCGGAATGAACGGAGTAGGCATGGAGCCTGGACCGTATTCCGATTCGATACCTAATCTTGCTTTCGCGGCATTCCAGATGATGTTTGCGATTATAACTCCGGCGCTCATTACCGGAGCTACGGCAGGCAGAATGAAGTTTAAGGCGCAGTTCATATTTATGATCCTGTGGTCATTCATAGTTTACTATCCTATGGCACACATGGTTTGGGGTCAGGATGGATTCCTAGGCACAGGTTTCCTGCATTCTGTAGACTTTGCCGGCGGAAACGTTGTACATATAAGTTCTGGTGTGAGCGCGCTTGTGCTTTGTATCATCCTCGGAAAGAGAGAGGGTTATCAGAAGCACGCTTACAGAACACATAATGTTCCTATGGTCGCATTCGGCGCGTGTGTTCTTCTTTTCGGATGGTTCGGATTCAATGCCGGAAGCGCTCTTGCCGCTGACGGTCTCGCGGCTCATGCGTTCATGACCACCGCGGCATCATGTGCGGCTGCTATAGTTACATGGATGATCATAGAGGTATTCACGGTAGGAAAGCCGTCGCTCATAGGCGCTTCGACAGGTATGGTAGCGGGACTTGTAGCGATAACTCCGGGAGCCGGTTTTGTCCCGGTATGGGCCGCAGTTATAATAGGTATTGTGGTATCGCCGATATGCTATTTCATGATCTCGTTTGTAAAGAAAAAGCTCGGATATGACGATGCGCTCGACGCGTTCGGCTGCCATGGCATAGGCGGTATTTGGGGCGGTATCGCAACAGGTCTTTTCGGACTCAGCTCTATCAACAGTGCTGCGGAGTGGAACGGTCTTTTCTTCGGCGATTGGCACCTGTTCGTAGCTCAGCTGCTGAGTATCGT
>CAJFNT010000081.1 GCA_904395315.1 uncultured Clostridia bacterium | reverse complement strand
TATGCGCAACTGTAAGTTTGATGCTGTCGTTAAGGAATAAGGAGGTTTGGAACAGATGGTAAATTTAAAGATCAACGGCATGAGCGTGAGCGTACCGGAGGGATATACCATACTCCAGGCCGCTAAAGAGGTGAATATAGAGATACCTTCGCTCTGTTATTTAAAGGATGTGAATTGCATAGGCGCGTGCCGCGTCTGTGTTGTTGAGGTGAAGGGCAGGAAAGGGCTCGTTGCCTCGTGTGTATATCCGGTAGAGGAGGGGATGGAGGTTCTCACAAACACTCCGGCTGTGCGCGAGTCGAGAAAGACCACGATAGAGCTGATACTCTCCACGCACCACAAGAAGTGTCTTTCATGCGTAAGAGGAAACAACTGCGAGCTTCAGAAGATCGCGTTTGACTACGGCGTTGACGAGGACAGATTCGCTCAGGAGGAGATCCAGTACGAGATAGATGATCACTCGCCGTATATAATAAGAAACAATAACAAATGTATACTATGCCGCCGCTGCACCGCTGCCTGCAACAAGATACAGGGAATAGGCGCAATAGGCGAGATCGGCAGAGGATATAAGGTACATATAGACTGCGCGTTCGAGAAGAGCCTCGGCGAGGCGCCGTGCGTGGGCTGCGGACAGTGTATAGTGGTCTGCCCGGTTGGCGCGCTCAACGAGAAGAGCAACATAGACGAGGTCTGGGACGCGATCGCGGATCCCGAGAAAAAGGTTGTGTTCTTCACGGCGCCGTCGATAAGGGCGACGCTCGGAGAGTGCTTCGATATGCCGATAGGCACGAATGTTGAAGGGCAGATGGTTGCGGCGATACGCCGTCTCGGAGTTGACAGCGTGTTCAATATGGACGTGACGGCTGACCTCACGATAATGGAGGAGGCGACGGAGTTCATCGAGAGGATCAAGAACCTTGAGACGCTCCCGATGTTCACGAGTTGCTGTCCCGGCTGGGTAAAATTCGTGGAGCATTATTATCCCGATTTTATCCCGAACCTTTCGACCTGCAAATCACCGCAGCAGATGTTCGGCGCGGTATTGAAGTCATATTACGCGCATAAGATGGGCATCGATCCGAAGAAGCTTTATGTGGTAAGCGTTATCCCGTGCACGGCGAAGAAGTTCGAGTGCACGCGCTCGGAGGAGAACACGTTCAATTTCCGCGATGTTGATGTTTCGCTCACGACAAGAGAGCTTGCGAAGATGATAAAGGGCGCGGGCATGAAGTTCACCGATCTGCCGAAGGAGAAGTTCGATGACCCGTTCGAGATGGCTTCCGGCGCGGGAACGATATTCGGCGCAACCGGCGGAGTTATGGAGGCGGCTTTGAGGACCGCGGCGGATATTATAGAGGGCGGATCTTCAAAGAAGATAGATTTCAAGGAGATACGCGGCACCGCGGGGATAAAGGAAGCTAATTACACAATAGGCGGAAAGACATTTAAGATCGCTGTTGTTTCGGGTCTTGCGAATGCGAGGACGGTGCTTGACGCTCTACGTTCCGGAGAGAAGAAGTACGATTTCGTGGAGGTAATGGCATGTCCCGGCGGATGCATAAACGGCGGCGGACAGCCGATCCAGGGAGACAGCGTGAGAAACTATGTCGACCTCAAGAGCCTCAGAGCGAAGGCGCTTTACGATTCGGATAAAAAGAATAAGCTCAGGAGATCACATGAGAGCCCTGTTATCAAGATGCTCTACGACGAGTATTTCGATGCGCCCGGCAAGCACCGCGCGCACAGGCTTCTGCATACGACATATGTGAAGAGAGAGAAGTTTTAATATATCCGGCACAGGTAGTGCGGCGTGAGTGATGCGCCGGTGACGGAGCGGCACCACGGAACGCGTTTGCGGTCTGTGGTGCTGTTTTTATTGTTAAAAATGCGGTGATTGAACCTAAACAGTTATTGGTATAATATATAAATAAGCAAAGAAAAGCAGGTGGATAGTGTAACCAGTGTTACGGATACATTCACTAAAAGGAATAGGAGAAGTAGTGATGTTAAGCATCAGATATATACGCGAAAGTGATGAAGCGTTTTGGTATAGCATTGATAAACATTTGCCTAAAACAGAATTCATAAGGAAGGTCCGAGACAATATGGGGTATATTATCGAAAAAGATGGGGAGCCGATAGGGCTGCTGAGATACAATCTTTTTTGGGACAATACACCGTTTTTGACGATGCTATATGTAGCATCGGATAGACAGGGAAAAGGCTATGGGAAACGTCTTATGGAATACTGGGAAAATGATATGAGATCACAGGGATATGGACTTCTTTTGGTTTCTACTCAAGTAAACGAGTGTTCACAGAATTTTTACAGGAAGTTAGGATATAAGGACTGCGGAGGATTGATAATGGACATTCAACCATATGAGCAGCCCATGGAAATGTTTATGGTCAAAGCCATTTGAGAGGATAAATAAGTTATAGATATATTATTTTTGTTCAATATAAGTTTATAAGCAGATTGACATATGATGCAGTAGTATATATAATCATATCATAACAGAGGTCGTTATGATCCAGGATGTTGAGAGGTGGTAATTATGATATGTGAAGCGGATTGGATAAGCGCCGATACCGGTGACGCCGCGACGGAGTTCCGTAAGGAATTCACGATAAGCGGGATCATCAAACGCGCGTATATGTCGGTCACGGCGATAGGCGTATATGAAGCAATGATAAACGGCAGGCGTGTTGGAGATTTCATTCTGGCTCCAGGTTGTACTGCATATAATAAGCGTTTGCAGTATCAAACATATGATGTTACAGAATTGCTTTCAGACGAAAATGTTTTGTCTGTGACCGTCGGAAAAGGATGGCACCGGAGCAGGATGAGTGAAAACCGGCCGGAAATAAATAAAAAGCCCTGCGCTTTAATAGCAGAGCTGTCCGTAGAATATGAAAATGGAAGAAATGAAATAATACGCACAGATACCGGGTGGTCTGTGAGAAGATCGAGGACTGTTTTTAATGATATATGGGACGGAGAGACGTATGACGCTTCGGTCAAAGGAGCTGAGCCGGTGCCGGCTGCAGTGGTTGATCTGGATAAAGGCATGCTTATCCCTCAGGAGGGAGAGATCATTCGGGAACAGGATATATTTTTAGCTAAGCGGCTCATCGTGACTCCGAAGGGCGAAAGAGTGCTTGATTTTGGTCAAAACCTAACGGGCTATATAGAACTTGATCTGAATGCGGAAGCAGGGGATACAGTTGAACTTTCCTGCGCGGAGATACTCGATAGTGACGGTAATTTTTATAATGATAATTATCGCAGTGCAAAGTCAAAGATGAAGTATATTTGCTGTGCGGGAAGAAACACTTGGAAGCCGCGGTTCACCTTTTACGGATTCCGTTATATCCGTCTTGACAGAGCACCGGAGCATATAACAATTGATAATTTCAGGGCAGTGGCGGTATATTCAGATATGGAGCGTACGGGATATATAAGGACATCGGATGAAAGGTTAAATCGCCTTTTTGATAATGCCTTGTGGTCGCAGAGAGATAATTTTCTTGATATTCCGACCGACTGCCCGCAGCGCGATGAGCGCATGGGGTGGACAGGAGATGCGCAGGTATTTGCAAAAACGGCCTGTTATAATTACAACGCAAAAAAATTTTTTGAGAAATGGCTTGGTGATGTACGTGCCGAGCAGCGGGAAAATGGATCTGTGCCGGATACTGCGCCGAATTTCTGGAAAATAGAACGTTCCAGCACGGCTTGGGGCGATGCGATAGCCGTGATACCGTGGAGGCTTTATGAGATGTTCGGTGATAAGCATAGCCTTGAAGCTAATTTTGACGCTATGAAGGGATGGGTCGATTTTATGACAAACGACTCTCTTGACAAATATCTTTGGACATGCCCGGATGATTCACATAAGATGTGGCGTAAGCATTACGGAGACTGGCTCGCTCTTGACGCGCCTTCAGGAAGTTATCGTGGGATAACATCGGATAATTTTATTGCGAGCGCGTTTTATGCGTATTCAACAGATCTGCTTGTAAAGGCAGGAGAAGCGCTTGATAAGGATATGACTGAGTACAGAGCGCTTTATAAAAATATAGTCTCAAAGTTTAGAAAGACATTCGTTGAATATAACACGCAGACAGAATGTGTGCTTGCGCTGTATTTCGGGCTTACTGACAAGCCTAAGCAGACAGCGTCAAAGCTTAATAAAATGATAATAGAGAACGGCATTAGACTAAAGACAGGTTTTGTCGGAACACCGTATCTACTTTATGCTCTGAGTGTGAACGGTTATGCGGATACTGCTTATAGGTTGTTGATGCAGGATAAATATCCGTCATGGCTTTATGAGGTCGATCATGGGGCCACGACGATATGGGAACACTGGGACGGTGTGAAGGAAGACGGAAGCTTTTGGAGCTCGGATATGAATTCCTATAATCACTATTCCTACGGAGCTGTAATGGATTGGGTTTATTCATTTGCGGCAGGGATACGTCCGGGTGAGCCGGGATTTAAAACCGTGATCATAGCCCCTGTTCCATCGAAACTTATAAATTGGCTTGAAGCTGATTATTATTCGGTGAACGGAAAAATAGTTTCAAAGTGGACCAATGTTGAGAACGGAGTAAAGTATGAAATAGAAACTCCTGTTCCCGCGAAGATCGTGATAGATGGAAAAGAGCGTGATCTGCCGCCCGGGAAATACACGATATGGGGAGGCTTGGCTGAATAAGCTGTAGTATGCAGATCTGATGGATATTGGCTGTTGAGGCATATAGAATTATTTATGCGCACAAACGCGGCACGAGATCTTTTCTGTGCCGCGTTTGCAATATTCTATTCTGCCTCGTAAAGCCTGAGCATGGTTGCGATCGCCTGTTCTACAGTGTAGGAGCTTAATGGGTCAAATGAGTTGTTTCCCACTCCCTGCATGATCCCTGTTTTACTTATCACGTTTACCGCTTCACGAGCCCAGTCGGATACAGCGCTTTCGTCGGAATAGTCAATACTGTCCGAGTCGGGATCGGTCTTTTTGCCGAGAAAAAACATTGTGCGGTAAAGTATGGCAGCGGCTTGTTCACGAGTTATGCTACTGTCGGGTGCGAAAGTGCCATCTCCCATTCCATCTATTATCCCCATTGCAGTAAGTTGGGTTATTCTACTGTCATATGTATCGGTGAACACCTCAGTTTCGGAGGATATACCACGCTCATCTATGATTTTTTGTACTGACATATACATTCCCATGCGAGAATCGCTGTCGGGGTCAACAGAAGTTGCGATCATACGGTATGCAAGAATGCAGAAATCCTCGCGTGATATGCTTTCTGTGTATTTCTCGGTGAGCTCAAAAGGCAGGAGATTGTTTGCCGCAGCGCGTTCTATCTCTGTTTTTGCCCAGTTGCTGCATCCATTAGTAGAGAGCAGGTCAACATCGGGGAATATAATATTGTCTTCAGCTGTGGTCTCTCTGGTACGTGACCTGTATTTTTCAGCAAGATCGCTGTTCAGAGTGTAGAGAGCATTTCGCGCATTGCCGATGTATGGGAAATACATGACATAATTTTGTCTGCCGTTTTCCGGCGGACCAAAGCAGCCTGCTATAACTCTTGAATCTTCCGCTACAGCAATAGAACCATTTCCGTCTGAAAGATAAAGCTTTATATAATATGAGGGCTGCGCAAATGCGGAAAGCGGAGATATAACTCGATCATAGTTAAAATTCCAATAATGTTCAAGGAATAATTGTAAATCCTCATTTCCAAGATCGGCACATCGTCCGTCGTTGTATACGATGACAGCTGAATCTATACTGTTCATGTCACTCACTCCTGTCAGCTGGTGGAAATATGCGTTGGCTCCGGGAAGAGTGTTTTCAGCTATACCTGTAGAGGGATCGATCGTTCCGTTAACGTAGTTGTCGCCGTCATATCCGGAATAACTTATCATACCGTCCTCGGTCAGAGAATAAGACATATCCGAAAGCGGAAGAATTATATTGCCGCTGTGATCAAGCACGGCGCATTTGCCTTTGCTATGTACAATGATGTATTGGTCATTCAT
Organism: uncultured Clostridia bacterium; assembly: GCA_904395315.1. GTDB lineage: Bacteria > Bacillota > Clostridia > UBA1381 > UBA1381 > Ornithomonoglobus. Next base: position 1,754 of record CAJFNT010000081.1, on the reverse strand, counting down.
CTCAGCAAATCTATACTCTGACTGATATGGTATAAGAAAAGCGTCATTGGCAAGATCATAGAGAGCGTAGCGGTCTCCGCTCTCAAGCTCATATATGTCCATATAATCACTGCCGTCAGGCGCTTTGATATGCACACAGTTTGTTACGAAAGGTTCGCCGTTGTAGTTGTCAAGATCTATTTCATTGAAATTTTTATCGATATACTTTTCAACTCCGTTTTCGACCACTATCGCATATGAGGCAGGGAATGGTGTATAGTCCGGATTGAAACGCTGTTTTACCTCGTCGTATATATAGTCGGTAAGCATGTTTCCGTATTTATCGCAGAATGCATATTTTCCGTCCTTTTCTATTACCATACGATCTGTCTGCTGTTCAAGATAATACATGAATGCGCGGTCAAATACATGGAGCAATTCGCGGGTCTCATAGTCGTAAAGCTCAAACTGTGTGCATAGATCCATATTGTCGGTGCCGCGCATTATGGCGTATATGCCGTTTGCAGGAGGAAGTATATCGTCTCCGCCAGTCACTTCAGCTATTATCGTGCCGTCTGTATCATAGAGGATCTTAGAACCATCTTCGTTTTGTATGTATGGATAACCGGAATAGTCGCTTATAAGATCATACGGACCTCCGAGAATATTTCCGGAGCTGTCCGTAAGATATTCTCCTTCATCTGTATTCGAGACAGTCAAGTTCCCTATATTCCATGAGCTTTGCACATTTTGCAGTCCGGATGCGGATGCTCCTGCTGACAATGCCATAACTATCAGTATCATTAATATTGTTTTTTTCATATACCCATTCTCCCTTCGAATATATTTTACTTAATTGTATCATAAATACATAAGAATGTAAACAGTTTTTGATCACATATGATCAGTGAGATCCGATAATAATTTGATTTTGATTCAATATAGGTTTATTTATGGCTTGAAAAACGAACTCATCTTTTATATAATCGTATCAAGATACAAAACGGGAGGTATCAAAATTGAAAGAATTGATATTAGAAAATGACAAACACAAAATGAATTGGATATCCGGCACAGTAGAATGGGGTACTGTGAATGTGCCTAATGGCATAGAGGTGAAAACCAGTTCTGAGATATCGGATGGCATGATACGGGAAAAATATATTTTCACAAATATGATCGATAAGGACATATTCACTTCGCTTAAGGATATAGGTATATATACACCGTTCAATGATGATTATGCTGAAGCTGATAAGTGCATGACAAATAGGTGTCATATGCATGTATGGTGCGGTGAAGATATATCATATGTTATGGCATTACGTATGGATGGAGAACCGCCGCATCTTGGTCTTGCGCTTGAGGAGGGGAGTTTGGGAGGATACAGTATTGAGAGGGATCTTGCAAAGATAAGCAACGACCGCGGTGATTTGATACTGCATCCGTCGCCAATGTCAATCAGACCGGGTGAGAGCAAAACAGTGTCTTGGGTGTTATTTGCGCATAGCGGGAAGAAAGATTTTTATGAGAAATTGGGTAATATTTGTAAAAGATATATAGGTATTTTGGCTGAAAATTATGTTATATTCTCAGGAGAGAGGATACATATCGAATTGACCCCTGTTTTTGAGTTTTCGGATGTAAAGATCATACGGAGCGGACAGTATGTGGATTTTGATATTTTCGGAAATATGATAATTATCGATGAGACTGCGGATGAAGTCGGAGAATATTCTTACGATATAGATATAGACGGTGTAAAAACGCACTGT
>CAJFNT010000080.1 GCA_904395315.1 uncultured Clostridia bacterium | reverse complement strand
TCTACGAAAATCTCCACCGCTCCACCTTGACAAAGGAGACATGACCATCTTTTGGAATATGTCACACATCATTGACTTCTACACATTTTTTCTGCTTCAATCTATTGCAAATCTATTGCAAAACGGATGTTCGTATGATATAATTAAAAATGATTCTGCGGTTGGAGCTATACCGGAGAAAATGTATATACGCAGACCGGGTAAGGGGGAGGATCATGGATAAATTTGAGCTTGTATCGGATTATAAACCGGCGGGAGACCAGCCAAAAGCGATCAAGACGCTTGTTGACGGCCTTGAACGCGGCGAGAAATTCCAGACGCTCCTGGGCGTGACAGGCTCGGGAAAAACGTTTACTATGGCAAATATAATAGCGGCGGTAAATAAGCCGACGATAGTGCTTGCGCATAACAAGACTCTTGCGGCGCAGCTATGCAGTGAGTTCAAGGAGTTTTTCCCGAATAACTGTGTCGAGTTTTTCGTCAGCTATTACGATTACTATCAGCCTGAGGCATATCTGCCGCAGACGGACACATATATAGAAAAGGACGCCATGACAAATGACGATCTCGACAAGCTGCGGCACAGCGCCACTTTTGCGCTGCTTGAGAGGAAGGATGTCCTTATCGTATCGAGCGTATCGTGTATCTACGGTTTGGGAGATCCGGATGATTACAAAAACCTTATGCTCTCTCTGCGTGTCGGTATGGAAAAAGACCGGGACGAGATGTTAAAAAAACTTGTAGAGATGCAGTATGAGCGGAATGATATTAATTTTGTTCGAAATAAATTCCGTGTGCGCGGCGACGTTGTCGAGATATTCCCGTCAAACAACGGTGAAAACGCGATACGCGTCGAGTTTTTCGGAGACGAGATAGAGAGGATAAGCGAGATAAATGTATTGACGGGAGAGATAATAGGGAATTACCGCCATGCGGTCATAATGCCTGCATCGCATTATGTTACCACAGCCGAGAAGATGGCGCTTGCGATGACTGCCATTGAGGAGGAAATGGAGGAACGCGTCAAATATTTCAAGGAGCGCGATATGCTTATAGAAGCGCAGAGGATCGAGCAGCGGACACGGTACGACCTTGAAATGATGCGGGAGATCGGATTCTGTCAGGGTATAGAGAACTACTCCCGTCACATAAGCGGACGGGCTCCCGGCTCCGCGCCGTTCACGCTTCTTGATTATTTTCCGGAGGATTATCTCATGATAATCGACGAGTCGCATGTCACGATCCCGCAGGTGCGCGGGATGTACAACGGTGACCGCGCAAGAAAGGAAACGCTTATAAAATATGGTTTCCGTCTGCCGAGCGCTGCGGACAACAGACCGCTTAAATTCGACGAGTTCGAGCAGCGGCTGTCACAGGTCATCTTCACGAGCGCCACGCCCGGAGAGTACGAAAAGGAGCACTCGACGGTAGTTGCGGAACAGGTCATAAGACCTACCGGATTGGTCGATCCGAAGATAGAGGTGCGTCCGACGGAGCATCAGATAGACGATCTCATCGGCGAGATAACCAAGGTCACCGAAGCGGGATTCAGAACGCTTGTCACCACGCTTACAAAGAAGATGGCGGAGGATCTGACAGATTACCTGAAAGAGATAGGCGTCAAGGTCACATATATGCATTCCGATGTAAAGACTATAGAGAGAACGCAGATAATAAAGGATCTGCGCCTTGGCGTGTACGATGTCCTTGTGGGTATCAATCTGTTGAGGGAAGGCTTGGATATCCCGGAAGTCGCGCTTGTAGCGATACTTGACGCCGACAAGGAGGGATTCCTGAGAAGCGAGATGTCGCTGATCCAGACGATAGGAAGAGCGGCGAGAAATGCCGATGGAAGGGTCATCATGTACGGCGACTCGATAACGAGATCGATGGAACGCGCCATAGGCGAGACAGAGCGGCGCCGTGATATACAGATGAGGTATAATGAGGAGCATGGTATAGTTCCAAAGACCATAAATAAAGAGATAAGAGATATAATTGAGCCTATGGAGGCTGTGGATAAAGACGCATCGAAGCCTTCGGCGGACAGAAGGCGTGAGATAGCCGAGCTTGAGGTAATGATGCTCGATGCCGCGGACAAGCTTGAATTCGAGAAGGCCGCTGAGTACAGAGACAGGATCAGGCGCCTTGAAAAAGAACTGGAGGGTTGATCTATATATGACGGAAGAAAATACACAGCGTGATGTGATAAACGATCGTGATATAATAAATGATATAGTGGATGTTATCACGGAACGGATACTTACGCCTGTGATATATCTATTCAGAGACGAGATACTTGAGTTTGTGTGTTTTTGTGACACGAATATGCCTATATCCGAGCTGCAGAAAGCGGAGATGGAGATATACAGCAGATTCGGAGTCACCGCGGAGCTGGTGGATATACGCTCTTTTGACGAATCCGACAGATGGGAGATAGTCACGAACGCGGAGCTGGTCTATACGGCAAACGATATAATAAGATCGGTCTTTGAGACCGCTATGTTTGCCGATGTTGAAAGATCAAAGCAAAAGCGGGAAGAGATGATCGAAAGACATAATGAGACCGGCACCTATTATATGCAGTGAACGATGCCGGAGATCAATAAAATCGCGGTAAAAACATACAGCTGAAAAATGGTTTGCTGAAAGGAATTAAATGAGTATGATAAATGACAAGATAAGGATACGAGGCGCGAGAGTCCACAACCTGAAGAATATTTCTGTCGAGATCCCGCGCGATAAGCTTGTGGTGCTCACAGGTCTGTCGGGTTCGGGAAAGAGCTCGCTTGCGTTCGATACTATCTATGCCGAGGGGCAGAGAAGGTATGTCGAGTCGCTTTCCTCGTATGCGAGACAGTTTTTGGGACAGATGGACAAGCCTGATGTGGACTATATCGAGGGCTTGTCGCCGGCGATAAGCATAGATCAGAAAACGACATCTAAGAATCCGAGATCGACCGTTGGCACGGTCACGGAGATATATGATTATCTCAGGCTCCTGTATGCGAGAGTCGGCATACCGCACTGCCCCAAATGCGGCAAGGAGGTAAAGCGCCAGACTGTGGATCAGATAGTGGACAGGATCATGGAGCTTGGCGAGAAGACAAGGATACAGGTGCTCGCGCCGGTAGTAAGGGCTAAAAAGGGAGAGCATAAGAGCGTATTTGAGTCGGCAAAGAAGAACGGATATGTAAGGATCCGGGTTGACGGGGAGATATACGATGTCGCGGAGCCTCCCGCGCTGAGGAAAACCGTAAAGCACAATATTGAGATGGTTATCGACCGTCTCTCGATAAAGCCGGATATAGAAAAGAGAGTCGCTGATTCTGTCGAGACGGCTCTCGCCCTGACCGGCGATATAGTCATGATAGATGTTGTCGGCGGAGAGACTCTGATGTTTTCGCAGAACTATGCGTGTGAGGAATGCGGGATAAGCCTTCAGGAGCTTTCTCCAAGGCTGTTCTCGTTCAATAATCCCTACGGCGCGTGCCCTAACTGTGACGGGCTCGGCGTGCTGCAAAAGATCGATCCCGATCTTGTAATAGCGGATGAGGATGCCGGGCTGCTTGAAGGCGCTATCCGCTGCAGCGGCTGGAACAATTATGACGATCCGTCGAGTATGGCTTATATGTATTATAACGCTATAGCGGATGAATACGGCTTTGACATAGGCACGCCTTACAAGGATATACCGGAGAATGCCAAGCAGGTGATCCTTTACGGCACAGGCGAGAAAAAACTGAAATTGAAATACAGCCGCAGCTACGGCAGTGGATCGTATGAGATGCCGTTTGAGGGTATAATAACGAATCTGCAGAGACGATATGACAAGCCTACCTCGGAGTATGCGAGAAGCGATGTGGGGAGATATATAAACAATATCAAATGCCCTAAATGCCGCGGAGCGCGTCTCAATGATGAAGTGCTTGCGGTCACGGTGGGCGGCATGAATATATATGAATTCACTAAGCTGCCTATACGCGAGGAGATGGAGTTCATAAACGGTCTTGAGCTGACAGAGCGTGAGATGATAATAGCCGATCAGGTGTTGAGGGAGATAAAGGCAAGACTTAAATTTCTTCTCGATGTGGGACTTGAATACCTTACGCTTTCGCGTTCTTCGGGCACGCTTTCGGGCGGAGAGGCGCAGAGGATAAGGCTTGCGACACAGATCGGTTCGGGGCTTACCGGGGTCCTGTATATACTTGACGAGCCGAGTATAGGACTGCATCAGCGCGACAACGACAGGCTCATAGGCACGCTGAAGCATCTGCGCGATCTCGGCAATACGGTCATCGTGGTAGAGCATGATACCGACACGATGTTCGCGGCGGATCATATAGTGGATATAGGTCCCGGAGCCGGCGTGAACGGCGGAGAAGTTGTCGGAGAAGGAACGGCGGAGGAGCTTATGAAGTGTCCGCGGTCGATAACGGGCAAATATCTCAGCGGCGAGCTGGCGATAGAGGTGCCCAAGACCCGCAGAAAACCTACCGGATGGCTCACTGTGAAGGGCGCTAAGGAGAATAATCTTAAAAATATAACAGTCAAATTCCCTCTCGGCGTTATAACATGTGTTACCGGAGTTTCAGGTTCCGGCAAGAGCTCGCTCGTGAACGAGATACTTTATAAAAAGCTTGCACATGAGCTAAATCACGCGCATACGCACGCGGGCGCGCATCGTGAGATAACAGGACTTGACGCGCTTGACAAGGTCATTGACATCAACCAGAGTCCGATAGGCAGAACGCCGCGGTCCAATCCAGCGACGTATACAAATCTGTTCAATGATATCCGAGAGGTGTTCGCTTCGACCAACGAGGCGAAAATGCGCGGCTATAAAGCGAGCAGGTTCAGCTTCAACGTAAAGGGAGGAAGATGCGAGGCCTGCTCCGGAGATGGTATAGTCAAGATAGAGATGAATTTCCTTTCGGATATATATGTGCCCTGTGAGGTCTGTAAAGGAAAGAGATATAACAGAGAGACGCTCGAAGTAAAGTATAAGGGGAAAAATATATATGAAGTGCTTGAGATGACAGTTGATGAGGCGGTCGTTTTCTTTGAGAATATACCTAAGATAAAGAGAAGGCTCGAGACTCTCCAGGATGTCGGGCTCGGGTATGTAAAGCTTGGGCAGAGCTCCACAACGCTTTCAGGCGGAGAGGCGCAGAGAGTGAAGCTTGCCACGGAGCTTTCGAAGCGTTCCACAGGACGCACAGTGTATATACTTGACGAGCCGACAACAGGTCTGCATTCGGCTGATGTGCACAAGCTTGTGCATGTGTTGAACGAGCTTGCGGAGGGCGGTAATTCTGTGATAGTTATAGAGCATAACCTTGACGTAATAAAGACTGCCGATTATATAATCGATCTCGGTCCCGAGGGCGGAAGCGGCGGCGGCACGGTCGTCGCAAAAGGCACGCCGGAAGAGGTGGCAAAGGTCGAGAGCTCGTACACAGGACAATATTTAAAAAAGCTGCTGTGATCAAGGCGGTCGGAGAGGAAACTATATGAAAAAGATAAAGGGGATAGCTATCTGCTCGCTTATCGCGATAGTCATAGGCGCGGTAATGGGAGCGGTTTCGGGATTTTTCGGTCAGGCTATAGAGTTCATCGGGGACATAAGGGACGACTATTATATGTTCCTTACCCCGTTTCTCGGCGCTGCCGGACTTGTAATAATATTCGTTTATAAAAAGTTCAGCCCGTATTCTACGCAGGGACTGGATCTCGCCATCGAATATCAGATGGGCGAGGTGGACGAGAGAGGAGAGGTCCGTGATTTCGGCCATGCGAGGAAGATAGGCAAGTTTCCTAATGCCTACGCGGTCATAAAGATATTCAATAACCTGCTTATGCTCCTGTTCGGCGCAAGCACCGGAAAAGAGGGGACGATAGCGCAGTGCGGAGCCGCGGTGGGCGACTATTCGTCGCGCATATTCAAAAGCCGCCGATATTCGCAGGTCTTGCTGATAACGGGTGTCAGCGCCGCTTTGGGAGGGCTGTTCCAGACGCCTATCGGGGGATTGTTTTTTTCTCTTGAGTTTGCCGCGTCTGGTGTCCTGTTCTATGAGGCGGTGATACCCGCGCTTATAGGAGCGTATGTCGCATGCGGCATATCAAAGCTTTGCGGTTATTTTGCGTTTGAGTTTCCGATAAGCTTTGACGGCGCTCTCGAACCTATGCAGATCCTTGCGCTTGTGGCGTGCGCGATCGCGTTTGGCTTGATAGGACGCGGATTTTCGGAGCTGCTTGCGGTATCGAAACGGCTTTGGAATGAGAAGGTAGACAACAAATATATAGGTATTTTCGCTGCCGGGTGTGTTATGGCGGCATTCCTGATGTTCCTGCACGGAGGCAGATACGCCGGGACAGGAGAGAATATAATAAGCGGGATATTTATAGATGGAAAGTTCTATATCTACGATTTTGCGGTAAAGGCGCTGTTTACGGTGATCTGCATAGCTGTGGGTTTTACCGGCGGCGAAATGACTCCGCTTATAACGATAGGCGCCGCGGCGGGGGCTGTGTTTGCGCAGCTCACGGGATTGCCCATCGGGCTTACGGCTGCGGTAGGCGCTGTTGCGGTATACGGCGCCGCAACGAACACGCTGCTTGCGCCGATATTTATAGGTATTGAGCTTTTCGGCGGTGAGATAGCTGTATATATCGCTCTTGCGTGTGTGATAGCCTTTGCCGTAAACGGAAACAGATCTATCTATGCCTCACAGCGGCATGTCATACGTTCGCTCTACAGCGTTCTGAAGAAGTGAGAAAGAAGCTCGCGCTGTTGATATGGAGCTAATGCTGAGTATATGCGGCGTGACGGTTAAAATGAATATTTTAATAGTGCTAAAGGCTGCGGTACCATATCGAACCGCAGCTTTAATTTTTACGATTTTTTAACGGGTCGTAAAAAAATTGCAAAAAAATTAAAATTTAGACTTGAAAAAACCACGTGAATGGTATATAGTATAATGGTATGGGCGAAAAAACGGTTGATACGCCGGGGGATTTGCCCCTAATATTTACTTGCATGGTGTGAGATGATCATCTTATACCAAAGGAAAAGGATGAAAAATTGTGGACTTTATCCAAACCACGAAAAACAAAGCATATAAATATATCAAATCGCTGAAGCAAAAGAAAACGCGCTGCGAAGAGGGCGTTTTCACGGTCGAGGGAATCAAATCCGTTAATGACGCGATCAGTGCTGGGATGCGTCCAAGCATGCTCGCAATGTCCGTATCGTTTTATGAAAACGGCGGAAAAGAGCGGTTTTCGGATCATTCGGCGATAGTTGTGAAGGACGAGATATTCGGCGGACTGTGTGATACACAGACTCCGCAGGGTGTTATAGCGGTGTTTGACATGTTTGACGAGAAGGCTTTTGCGATAAACGAGGACGGTCTTTATATCTATTGCGACCGAGTGTCAGATCCCGGGAATCTCGGAACTATAATACGCACCGCCGATGCCGCCGGCTTCGACGGGGTAATGCTGTCGCCGGGATGCGCGGATCTGTACAGTCCCAAAACGGTAAGGGCGAGTATGGGCTCATTTTTTCATATAGCGCTGAAAGACAATGTCGGCATACCGGAGCTTTCGGCACTGAGACAAAGCGGGTTCAAGCTGTATTCCGGCGCGCTTTCGGATGATTCAAAGCCGTATACGGATCCCGATTTCCGTTTGCCGTCTGTTATTATTGTAGGAAATGAGGCAAACGGGATATGCGATGAAATTCTTGCGGAAAGCGAGCATATAATAATACCGATATACGGGCGCGCGGAATCGCTGAATGTCGGCGTGGCTGCGGCTGTGCTGATGTACGAGGCAGCGAGACAGCGAAGAGGTACGGTATGAGGAACGATCTGTATTGGATGTGGCTGACGCTTAAAAGCTCTGTAAATGCCGGGACTGCGGCGGCGCTGCTGGACCGGTTCGGTCAGGCGGAGGAAATATACAAAAATAAAAATTATTCCGATATCCAAGGGATAGGCAAGGAGGCATTGGAACAGCTTGCGGACAAGTCTCTTGACGCTGCTGAAAAGATCGCTGAGCGTATAGATGAGATAGGCGGATATATACTGACGATAGAGGATGAGGATTATCCGATGCTTCTGAGAAATATATCCGATCCTCCGTATGTGCTGTATGCGAAGGGCAGAAAGCTGGACTGGAAAAGACGATTTGCTGTAGGTGTGGTGGGGACACGTAAATGCACCGATTACGGCATAGCCGCGGCGGAGCGTATAAGCGGAGATCTTGCGGGCGCGGGCGCGACGATAGTGAGCGGTATGGCGCGGGGGATAGATGCCGCGGCAGCGCGCGCCGCGATAAAAAGCGGCGGTGAGACGGTGGCTGTGCTCGGCAGCGGGCTTGATGTCATCTATCCGAGAGAGCATGAGGAGCTGTATGAGAAAATAACGAAGCACGGCGCGGTCATGACAGAGTTCCCGCCGGGCACTCAGCCTCTGAGATCTAATTTTCCGAGACGGAACAGGATAATAGCCGGCATGTCGTACGGAGTACTGATCGCGCAGGCGCCGAAGAAGAGCGGCGCGCTTATAACCGCATCACTGGCGCTGGAAAACGGGAGAGATGTTTTCGCGGTGCCGGGCAGTATATTTGACCCGCATCAGGAGGGCGCAAATATACTGATACGTTCGGGAGCGAAAGCGGTCCTCAGCGCGGATGACATCATATCGGAATATCCGTATCTCCATATAGCGCCGGTAAAAAACGGCGCGGAAGAAGCTGAGACAGCAGGTCACAGTGAAACGGTGTCTTCCGAAACAGCAGCTCCGGAGCGGGGACCGGATCCGATACAGAGAGAATTTACCGATGATGACAAGAAAAAGCTGACAGAGGGACTTGACCAAAACGAGACCGCTGTCGTCATGAGACTGTTTGAGGGCAGCGCTCATATAGATGAGCTGTCAAGAGAGCTCGGGCTGAGCGCGGCCGAGACGGGAACTGCGCTTATAATGCTCGAGATGAGGGGGATAGTGAAAAATACAGGCGGGAATGTGTTTACCCTGAACGCGGGGCAAGACATGAGATAGATAAACAATTCGGAATTTAAGTCTGGAGGATATTATGGCAAATAGTAAGCCGGTCAAAAAGAGTACGGCAAAGAAGAAAAGTACGCAGAAAAAGAAAAAACTGCTTATAGTTGAGTCGCCTGCAAAAGCGGGGACTATACAGAAATATCTCGGCGATAACTACACTGTCGTCGCTTCGATGGGACATGTGATAGATCTGCCGAAGAGCACGCTCGGAGTCGATGTGGACAATGATTTTGAGCCGAAGTATATAACTATACGCGGCAAGGGTTCATTGCTCACTTCATTAAAGAAGGAAGCCAAAAAGGCTGACGAAGTCCTTCTCGCGACCGACCCGGACCGTGAGGGTGAAGCGATAAGCTGGCATTTGGCGAAGGCTCTCAATATCGATCCCGAGTCGTCATGCAGGGTAACATTTAACGAGATAACGAAAACGGCTGTCAAGGAGGCTATCAAGCATCCTCGAAAGATAGACATGAATCTGGTGAACGCGCAGCAGGCGCGGCGTGTTCTGGACAGGATAGTCGGTTATAAGATAAGCCCTATACTTTGGGAAAAGGTAAAGCGCGGACTGAGCGCCGGACGCGTACAGTCGGTAGCGACTAAAATGATCTGTGACAGGGAAGAGGAGATCCTTAACTTTGTGCCGGAAGAGTATTGGACAATTGAAGCCGAGCTGAAAGACACCAATACAAAAAAGAGATTTGCGGCAAGGTATTACGGTGAGAACGGAGAAGAGCGAAAGCTCTCATCCGGCGAAGAGGCTGATGCTGTACTAAATGATCTCAGCAGCTGTGAATTTACTATAGCCTCGGTGAAGGAGACCGTGAAAAAGCGAAATCCGCAGCCTCCGTTTACAACAAGCACACTGCAACAAGATGCGTCGCGCAAATTTTCGTATCAGGCGAGCAGAACGATGCAGATCGCGCAGACGCTGTATGAGGGAGTCAAGCTCGGGGGCAGGCTCGGCACTATCGGTCTTATAACCTATATGAGGACCGATTCGCTGCGTATCGCCGATGACGCGCTGAACGAGGCGGAGCAGTTCCTGAACGATGAGTACGGCTCGGAGTTTGTGCGCCGCAGGCAGTATAGATCAAAGAAGAGCGCGCAGGATGCGCATGAAGCGATAAGGCCTACTTCCATAAGGATACGTCCGGTTGATATAAAGGATAAGCTCACGAATGAGCAGTATAAGATATACAAGCTTATATGGGAGCGTTTTGCGGCAAGCCAGATGGAGAGCGCTGTTTACAAGCTCACGGCTGTGAATGTGAATGCCGGAAGCCACACTTTCAAGGCAAACGGCTCGGAGATAACTTTCAAGGGATACATGAAAGTCTATGTGGAGTCATCCGATAAGAAAGAGGAAAAATCAAAGGTGCTCCCGCCTATGAATGAGGGTGACAAGGCGGAGCTTGAAAAGGCGGATTCAAAGCAGCACTTTACTCAGCCGCCCCCTCGTTTCTCGGATGCCACCCTTATACGCGAGCTGGAGGAGAAGGGCATAGGCAGACCGTCAACATACGCGCCGACTATCTCCACTATAGTTTCAAGAGGGTATGTGCAGCGTTCGAAAAAGCAGCTTATACCGACAGAGCTTGGATTTGTCACAACGGATATAATGAAACAGAATTTCAAAGATATCGTTGACGTGGACTTTACGGCGCATATGGAATCCGAGCTGGATGATGTTGAAGAGGGCGAGCTCGACTGGGTAACGGTGTTAAAGCAGTTCTACCCCGAGTTTGAGAAGGATCTTGAGCTGGCTCAGAAGAATATCGAGAAGATAGAGATAAAGGATAAGGTCTCGGATGTTATCTGTGAAAAATGCGGCAGGAACATGGTCTATAAGATCAGTAAGTTCGGACAGTTCCTGGCATGCCCCGGATATCCTGAATGCAAAAACACGAAGCCGATAAGAGTCGGTACAGGCGTTATGTGCCCGAAGTGCGGCGGCGAGATACTCATAAAGCACTCGAGAAAGGGCAAGGTGTATTTCGGCTGTGAGCATTGGCCGAAGTGTGATTTCATGGCGTGGGATACGCCGGTAAAGGATGAAAAATGTCCGGAGTGCGGCAGTCTGCTGCTTAAAAAGACCGGCAGGAACGCGAAGATATACTGTTACAACGAAGACTGTAAATATGAACGTAAAATAGAGAAAGACGAGACGGAAGACAAGAAAGATGATGATGAAAGTTAAGGTGATAGGCGCCGGCCTTGCGGGCTGCGAGGCGGCGCTGCAGCTTGCGCGGTTCGGGATACCCTCAGAGCTTTACGAGATGAAGCCTGTAAAATTTTCTCCCGCGCATCACAGTGAGGGTTTCGCTGAGCTCGTATGCTCGAATTCGCTTAAAGCGGAGCGTATTGAAAACGCATGCGGGCTCCTTAAAGCGGAGATGCGGTATTTTGGATCGGTGATGATGGATTCGGCCGATCTGAGCCGTGTCCCGGCAGGCGGAGCGCTCGCGGTGGACCGTGACAAGTTTTCGGAGTATATAACCGACAGGATAAACAATGAGCCGCTTATTGAGGTGGTACACGCGGAAGTGACAGAGATAGATCCGGACGAGTACACGATAATCGCCACAGGACCTCTGACTTCCGACGAGCTTTCAAAGAGCATTTCAAAACTCACCGGCGGAGACGAGCTTGCTTTTTACGATGCGGCGGCGCCGATCGTAACGGAGGAGAGCATAGACCGATCCAAGGTGTTCAGGGCGGCGCGCTACGGACGCGGCACGGCTGACTATATAAACTGTCCAATGACCCGTGATGAATACGAGGCTTTTTATAACGCGCTCATAACTGCCGAGACGGCGCCGCTCAAGGAATTTGAGACGGCGAAGGTGTTTGAGGGATGTATGCCTGTAGAGGTCATGGCAAAGCGCGGCTTTGAAACGCTGACGTTCGGACCGCTGAAGCCTGTGGGGCTGGTGGATCCGAGGACGGGAAAGGATGACGCGTATGCGGTCGTTCAGCTCAGACAGGACAATGCCGAAGGCTCTCTATATAACCTCGTTGGATTCCAGACGAATCTGAAATGGGGAGAGCAGAAGCGAGTGTTCTCCATGATCCCGGGGCTTGAAAATGCCGAATTTATAAAATACGGTGTAATGCACAGGAATACGTTCATAAACTCGCCTAAACTGCTTGACAGTCACTATAGGATGCGCAAATACCCGAAGATCTTTTTTGCGGGACAGATAACGGGTGTCGAGGGATATGTGGAATCGGCGGCGAGCGGCATCGCGGCGGGGCTTGCTCTCGCGTGCGAGCTGAAAGGGATAAAACCGCCGGAGCCTGACAAGCGCACGGCGATGGGCGCTTTGGCGCTCTATATTTCCGACAGCGCGAATGTCAATTTCCAGCCGATGAATGCTAATTTCGGGATCATCGAGGGACTTTCGGAACGTGTTCGGAAAAAGCAGGAACGGTATTTGAAGATAGCGGAGAGATCGCTCGGTATCATAAAGGAATCGAGCGAGGCCGTATATGACGCGGCGGGGATCGAACCGCCGGAGGTAAAGCAGATCAAGCCGGAGCAACCGGCTGATATATAATAGGAGGTAATCAAATGGATAATTCTAACGGGAACGGATCCGGAAAGGGTCTCAGTCAAAAGGCGAAATACGCATTGCTTGCGGCCGCGGCAGCGGTCTTGGTGTGTATAATTGTGGTAGTTGTCGCTGTAACAAACAGCAGAGACAGCGGAGAGAGCGGCACACAAACGGCTGATAACGGATCCGCTGTGACGGAAGAGACGGAAGTGCCGTATCATACACCGGTATTCATGTATTTCGTGTCAAAGAACGATGAGGGATACACAGATTATATGGCTATGATCGAAGAGCTCAAGGCTGAGTATGACGGACGAGTTACTTTTGATATCGTGGATGTGGATGAAGAGCCGGAATCAAAGGAGAACTTCCCTGTGGAAGGTAATACGCCGATGCTCATCATGACGAACACTGTAAATGATATTTCAGCGATGGAATTCAAGTGTTCGGATAAGGAGACACTTAAAAACGATATAGAAAGATCGCTCACAAATACAACAGCGGAATAATTTTCTGATATCCGTACATAATATCCGTAGGCACCCGGCGGGACACATGGCTGAAGCCGGGGCGGATAAAATCATGAACGGAGATGATCGTTGTGAACATAAGAACGGATCTGGCGGTCGAGGCGCGCGAGCTTGTGCGAGGCGAGGCGGCGGAGATCGAAGGCGTAAGGGCAGAGACATTCGAGCACGGGCAGATAACAAAGACTGTTGTGGACATATTGAATGATAAAGGCGCGGAAGCGCTCGGCAAGGCAAAGGGCAGATATATAACGATAGAGGCGCCGGAGCTGAAATACAGCCTTGAGGACTATGAGACTGTGTGCCGGATGATAGCGGATGAGCTGAAAAAACTTTGCCGGACAGACGGCACCACGCTCGTTGCCGGTCTCGGGAACCGAGATATCACACCGGACGCTATAGGCTCAAAGGCGGTCTCGGAGCTTATCATAACCAATCATTTAAAAACAAGGATGCCCGGCGCGCTCAGCTCGGATTTCGGTTCGGTGTGTGCGGTGGCGCCCGGTGTGCTCGGCACCACCGGGATAGAAACGGCGGAGATCATAAAAGGGATCGCCGATAAGGTAAAGCCCGATACAGTTATAGCGATCGACGCGCTGGCGGGAGCTGATATACGCAGGGTATGCACCACGGTCCAGATAGCAGACACAGGCATAAGTCCCGGCTCCGGTGTCGGGAATTGCCGCTCGGCTCTCAATGAGGAAACTCTCGGGGTCAAGGTCATAGCCGTTGGCGTGCCTACTGTCATAGCCGCGGAGCTTCTGGCGGGCGGAGAGCTGCCTGAAGAATTTTCCGGACTTATGGTCACAACAAAAGATATAGATCTTGTTATTCGCAGGATGTCAAAGACGGTTGCAAACGGTATCAATATGGCTCTGCATAAGGATCTGACATTCCGCGATATAGAAAGCATAGTTGACTGACGCCGAAACGGCGTGCATAGAAAGGAGCACAAGCTCAGGATATGGAAACATTAAAGATCAATGACAATGTGAGCGTTTCCTATATTCCAATGGAAAAGCTCAAAACGACATCGATAGGCGTGTACATCCACAGACCGCTCGATGAGGCTACGGCAACGGAGACAGCTCTTTTGCCGTACGTGTTAAAGAGCGCTTCGGCGCTCTGTCCGGACAGAGAGTCGGTCGCGAGATATCTCGAGGATCTCTACGGCGCGACTATGGGCGCGACTGTTCTCAAGCGCGGTGAGGATCAGATAATCTATTTTGACGGCGAAACGATCTCGGACAAATACGCTCCGGAGGGTGAAAAGCTGCTTGCGGGGCTTCTCAGACTTGTAATGGCGGCGATATTCGATCCGCTCGTCAAAGACGGAGCTTTTGATGAAAAGATAGTGGAGCAGGAGAAGATAAACGCCAAGGACAGGATCGACGCGTTCGTGAACGATAAGCGCAGTTACGCGTCCGCAAGATGTCAGCAGGAAACAGCGCGCGGCACAAAATTTGCTATACCGCGCTACGGCAGCAAGGAAAAGATCGATGAGATCACGGCTGAAAGTCTGTATGATCACTACAGATCGATAATAGACTCGTCAGTTATAGATATCTATGTCTGCGGCAGCGGCAGCGCGGAGGCGGCAGCTGAGATAGTGCGGGAATACACAGGGAAGCTTGATCTTGTGCCGGCAAAACTCCCGCATACCGACATAATAGAGCGCAGTGAGGACAAGCCGCATGAGGTAACGGAGCACATGGACGTCGCTCAGGGCAAGCTTGCCGTAGGCTTCCTTACAGGAACAAGGCCGGGAGACGATGACTTCTACGCGCTCACGGTATTCAACAGTGTGTTCGGCGCGGGGGCGCATTCGAAGCTGTTCAACAATGTCAGAGAGAAACTCTCGCTTGCGTATTACGCATCATCACAGCTTGAAAAATTTAAGGGCATGATAATCGTGAATGCCGGTATAGAATTTGAGAATTTCAAGAAGGCGTATGATGAGATACTTGCACAGTTAAAGGAGATACAGGAAGGACACATAACCGAGCATGAGTTCGTGTCGAGCGTCAGCGCTATACTTAATCTTTGCAACTCATACTATGATGATCAGCGCGCGCTTGTAACTTATTATGTCTCGGATAAGACTGCGGGCACGGATGTAAGCCTTGAGGAATTCATAGACAGGATAAAGAAAGTAACCGTTGAGGACGTGGTAAGAGTTTCGAAGAAGCTCAGGATTGACACGGTATATTTCCTTGCCGGGAAGGAGGATGCGTAAAATGGAGCTTTCATTCAGAAAGAATAATTTGACAGGGGAAAGCATGTATTACGGCACTCACAGCTCGGGACTCGGGATATACATCATCCCCAAAAAGGAATACAGCGGAGCATACGCGATATTCGGCACGCGTTACGGCTCGGTGGACTCAAAATTTGTGGTGCCGGGTGAGACGGAAGTGACGGAGGTACCGGACGGCATAGCGCACTATCTTGAACACAAGATGTTTGATCAGCCTGACGGGAGCAACGTGTTCGATAAGTTTTCGAAATACGGCGGCAATGCGAACGCGTTCACATCATTCAATATAACAGCGTATCTGTTTTCCTGCACAGCTAATTTTGAGGAAAATCTTGAGGCGCTGCTCGATTATGTCCAGAGCCCGTATTATACTGATGAAACGGTAGCGAAGGAGCAGGGGATAATCGGTCAGGAGATACGTATGTATGACGATAATCCCGGCTGGCAGCTGTTTTTCGACTATATAAACTGTCTTTACAGTGTCTATCCGGTAAAAAAGGAGATCGCAGGCACGGTCGAGAGTATAAGTCATATAACTGCCGATTATCTTTATAAATGCTACAACACGTTCTATAACCTTTCGAACATGTCGCTCGTCATAACGGGAAATGTCGATGTTGACAAGGCGATGAAGGTGATCGAGGCGGGCATTAAGAAGAACGAGCCGTTTACCGAGCCGATAAAAAAGATATATCCCGAGGAGCCGAAAGAGGTCGCGTCGCATTACGCGGAGAAGAGCATGGCTATATCGGCGCCGATGTTCATGATGGGATTTAAGGATACCGACGTGGGGATAGACGGAGCCAAATTGCTGAAAAAGAATATCGAGATATCGATACTGCTCCGCATGCTGTTTGGAAAAAGCTCGGAGATCTATAAAAAGCTCTATGATATGAACCTGATAAACAGCACATTTGCAACGGATTACACGATGCAGCCCGGATACGGGTTCACATCTCTCGAGGGCGAGTCGAAGGATCCGCAAAAAGTGTACGATATGATACTTGACGAGCTGGATAAAGTGCGCGAGAAAGGGCTTGACAAAGATGCTTTTGAGCGCGCGAAAAAGGTGATGTGGGGCAATTATATCCGCTCGCATAATGACATAGAGGATTACGCGGTAACGTTCATACAGCTTTTGTTCATGAATATCGATTATTTTGACTATTATGACGTATATAAGACGGTAACATACGAGGATGTGGTCGACAGGTTCAACACGCATTTCCGCCGTGATAATTCAGCCCTGTCGGTGGTAAAGCCGCTTGCGGATGAAAACAAATAATAAAACGGGATCGCTTAAAATCTAACGGATGTTCTTATCCCTCTGCAAACGAGCAGAGGGAGCCGCGCGCGGCGGGGGAAGATCGGTTTTTAAGCGGTCTTTTTGGTTTTTCGGAGAAAGGATATATCATGAATACATATGAAAAGATCTATGAAGCGGTAAAGCAGATTCCGAAAGGACGGGTGGCAACATATAAGCAGGTAGCGGCGCTGGCCGGGAACCCCGGATGGGCGCGCGCTGTGGGGAACGCTCTGCATAAAAATCCTGATCCCGAGAATATCCCCTGTTACCGAGTGGTAAACAGGGAGGGAAGACCGGCTCCGGCTTTCGCTTTCGGCGGAGAAGGCGTGCAGAGAGCGCTGCTCGAAAAGGACGGTATTGAATTTGACGAAAAAGGCCGCGTAGTGATGTCAAAATACTGTATGACGGCACGCTGAATCGTTTTTTTAGACGAATTTTTTAAAACCTATTTACTAATCTCTTAAAATGTGGTATAATTGTATAGACTATGATTTTATTTATGAAAGGATTGATATTACATGGGAATGACCATGACACAAAAGATCCTTGCCAAAGCGGCGGGACTTGATTCTGTCAAGGCCGGAGATCTGATAATGGCAAAGCTGAACCTCGTGCTCGGCAACGACATAACGGCCCCGGTGGCGATCCGTGAATTTGATAAATTCGGAAAGGCATCGGTCTTTGACAAGACAAAGATCGCGCTTGTACCGGATCATTTTACACCGAATAAGGATATAAAATCAGCTGAACAGGCAAAGGTCGTAAGGACATTTGCGCATGATAATGATATTTTGAATTATTTTGAAGTCGGCGAAGTGGGCATTGAGCATGCGCTCCTCCCCGAAAAGGGACTTGTGGTAGCGGGTGATGTCGTTATAGGCGCCGATTCTCATACATGTACATACGGAGCGCTCGGAGCGTTCTCTACGGGCGTAGGCTCGACCGATATGGCTGCCGGCATGGCTACGGGAAAAGCGTGGTTCAAGGTGCCTGAGGCGATAAAGTTCAACCTTACCGGCGAGCTCAAGCCGTACACGAGCGGAAAAGATCTTATCCTGCATATAATCGGCATGATAGGCGTGGACGGCGCGCTCTACAAATCGATGGAGTTCACGGGACCGGGCATGCATACTCTTACTATGGATGACCGTTTTACCGTTGCGAACATGGCTATCGAGGCGGGCGCAAAGAACGGCATCTTTGAGGTGGACGACCTCACGCGCGAATATATGAAAGTGCATTCAGACCGTGATTTCGCGGAGTTCACAGCTGACGATGATGCAGAGTATTCACAGGTAATAGATATAGATCTCGGTTCTGTGCCGCATACTGTAGCATTCCCGCATCTCCCCGAGAATGCGAGAACACCCGAGAACTGGGGTGATGTGATGATCGATCAGGTCGTTATAGGATCGTGCACGAACGGACGTCTTTCAGATCTTCAGCGAGCGGCGGCGATAATGAAAGGCCGTAAAGTTAAAAAGGGAGTAAGAGTTATAATATTCCCGGCAACACAGAAGATATATCTCGACGCGTTAAAGGACGACACGCTTTCAACTCTTGTTGAGGCGGGATGTGTTATATCGGCTCCTACCTGCGGTCCGTGTCTCGGCGGACATATGGGCATACTCGCTGCCGGTGAGAGATGTGTTTCCACGACGAACAGAAACTTTGTCGGAAGAATGGGACATGTTGACAGTGAAGTGTATCTTGCAAGTCCTGAGGTCGCTGCGGCAAGCGCTCTGACAGGCAAGATAACGGCGCCGGAAGAAGTTATGTGAGGGGAGGAACAGCAATGAACGCAAAAGGTACAGTTATAAAATACGGAGACAACATAGATACAGACGTAATAATCCCTGCACGTTACCTCAACACTTCTCTGCCGGAGGAGCTTGCGAAGCACTGCATGGAGGATATAGACAAGGATTTTGTAAATAAAGTCAATCAGGGCGACATAATGGTCGGCGGAGCAAACTTCGGCTGCGGCTCATCGCGTGAGCACGCGCCGATAGCTATAAAAGCAAGCGGCATATCATGTGTTATTGCGGAAAGCTTCGCAAGGATATTTTTCAGGAACTCATTGAATATAGGTCTTCCGATACTCGAATGCCCGGAGGCCGCAAAGGATATAGATAACGGAGATATAGTTTCGATAAACTTTGACACGGGCGTTATAACAAATGAGACAAAAGGCAAAGAGTATCAGGCCGCGGCGTTCCCGCAGTTCATGCAGGAGCTTATAAATGCGGGCGGACTTGTGAATTACATCAGCTCAGGCAAGATGTGACAGCGGCTTTCAGCGTCGCAGAGACCGTAAAAATACGGTCAGGCAGTCAACTATATTCAG
>CAJFNT010000079.1 GCA_904395315.1 uncultured Clostridia bacterium | reverse complement strand
CTTACTTTTCTTGCACCTTGCTACCATTTTCGATAAGCTCACGGATCATCGCCTCCCTTCTTCCTGCCGGCAGTTTGCGCACAACGCAGCTTTTTGGTGATGCCATAACGGTAACTACCGTCTTAGGCTTGTCTTCCGCCGCGGCGGGCGGAGACAGTTCAGCCCTCCTCGATGCTCTTGCATCCTCACGGAGCATGCGTGCTCCGGCAAGCTCTATCTCAAGTGATCGCTGCATCTTCCGCTTCCTGCGGAGCTTTTCGGCACGGCTCTCGCGCCGGTCCTTGTCCATCATCCAGCCTATGAAGATCATCCCACCCGCAAACACGGCAGGACATATATCAAGTATTATTTCAAACATTCTGTGCCTCCTTGCTGCTATACGGTATATATGCCACTCTCCCGGATGTAAGATGACGTATCTCAAGCAAGTGTCCGTCATCAGATACACACAGCCAGTTTGCCGGATTCAGCTTGCGAGGTTGCTTTGCAAGCAAAATCTTCTGTTTTCTCGTCAGCCGCCGCCCTCGTTCATCCTTCATTTACTGCTCTCCTTTCATGCTCAGCACATGATTCCTCATCGGTGCGGGCTAAGATATTGTATAATATCTCTGCAATGCCGTTTATAACACCTTGAGGAATAGTATCTGCCTTAACTGCTGATGCATTGCTGTATTCTTCAAATATCATGGCTTCCTCCTTTTGTTCGAAATTTGTAAATGACCGGTCATTTGAGTTACTGATTTAAATCATGGAACCGGGAGCGGGAGTCGAACCCACTTCGTATTTTGCATTTACCGTTATGCTATCCCGGCATACACCGCCGGACGATCCCGGCGGCTGTGTTTTATGCGGTCGCTTTGGCAGCCTGCTCCGCTGCCGCTGACCCAATTCGTGTTCCTTCCACGAGAAATAGTATCTTATCTACCTCGCTCTCCGGAAGACTCCTTATCAGAGCTATAAGCCGCTCCGATGATTTTGTCATTTCATTTATCCTGTTTTCATCCATTTTGATTACCTCTCTTTCTTGTTGACCGCCGCCGCTTTCCTGTGATATAATTGATGGTGGAAAGGGGGGTGAATTTATGGATGGTAGTTTGATCCCAAGATACAATTCTTTCTTGCAAATGATCAAAACTAAAGGCATTACTAAGATCACTTGCAATGAATTGTTTGCTCAATACGGTTACATTTTTGACAATAAGCACAATCTGTTCAAATTATGCCTTGAGTATCTGGAAAATCAAGGTGAAATATTAATTGAACGACCTGCTTTTAATGATGCATTGTTTTTGAGCATTGAAGTTTTGTGAATTTCCGTGGCGGTGTATATATCAGCACCGCCATTCATGTTCTTCATGATCATATACTGTGACTGGTATTTCACGGCATTTTATCTCCGGTTCTTTTTCCAATACAGCAAAAAATAATCTTTTTTCATCGTCACATATCTGCGATGATATAAGCAACACTTCGCCGGTATCTTCTCTTTTGAATTGTATCGAATGCTTCATTGGTATCACCTCGCTTTCAATTTCGTACACATATGTACATGGGAGTACACACTCTCACTTCCTGTTGTTTACTTCTTTCATGAATTGTGAATGTCGTAACATTTTTAAAAATTAATATGTTACTATAATCACAGTATATCACATTATTTTGTTACTGTCAACACTAAATTTAAAATTTTTTCTGCTTTTGTGTTGACAGTAACACATTTTAATGATATAATGAATTAAACAAAGATTGGAGGAAATGCAATGAACGAACGTTTAAAGTCAATCAGAAAGTCATTATCTATGACTCAAAAAGACTTTGGCGCAGAATTAGGTGTTAGCCGTGACACTTATGCAAGCTATGAAAGCGGAAGAGTGATTCCAAATAACACATTCATACAGCTTATGTGTTCAAAATTTAATGTCAATGAGGAATGGTTGCGTACTGGCGACGGCGAAATGTTTATAAAAACAAAGCGGACTACACTTGATGAACTTACGGCGTCATATAATTTGAATGATAAAGAAAAAGCAATCATCCAAGCGTTTCTTGATCTGTCCCCACATGGCAGAGCCGGGGTGCTTGAATATGTCGATAAGCTTGTCGGATCGATTGCCGGATCAGCGCCTTCGAGAGATGAGCAGATCGCACAGCGTATAGCCGACACAAATAAGATGATAGAGAACGCGGCAAAAGAGTCAATAAAGCAGTAATCGGTTACGGGTGGTTTCAGATGATCGGAAATATACCAATTTTCCGATATGTCTACAACCGCCCGGAATCAATACCTCTGCATGATTATATATTTAGAGCATCTTTACGCGGGCATATGTGTCTGATACAAATTTTTTATTAAGCAAACTTACGAAGAAGGAAAGGATTTTAATACGGAACAGTTAAGTCTTGATTTGGACAACATACAAATATCGGATGAAAATACTACACCATCCGAAGGGAACACAAACAGGGACGATTTATTCGGCTGTTGTTACCGCTATAGAGAATGCTCGGATGCCGGAAAATGTATATCTGAAACAGAAGGATCTGAAAATTGTATTTATCGCAAAAATTTAGAACAGGGGATAATATTTTACGGTAAGAATGCTAATGATTTTGATATGGCTACATATAATTCATTGCTCGAAAAGTATAATTCTCTTGATTCTGCAGTTCAAAGAGAGTTGGACTGTGCCATATTGTATTTTGTTAAATACCGCACGCCGGTACTATGGTATTTTTCAAACGAAGCAGCAGCCCTTCAGGAATTAGGATTCTGTAATTTAAACATTTTTCCTGCAAGGATATTGGAGTTATGCCATAATAATGTGCTAAATAAATTTTTAGACACTGATACTAAAAAAATGTTAAACAAGCTATGTCAGGAACGTACAGGGAATGGACGAATAAAGGCTAAGAAAGCAGATATTATTGAATGGCTCGTACATAATCCTACGCCAGAGGTCGAAGAGTACATAAACAAATTCGTTTATCTGTCTTTTCCAAGCAACATCACAAGGTACATCTTCGAGATTTATTATGATTTTTTAAAAGAAAAAGCAGATACCTATACTGATGATGTTCTCAAAAGACTGCCGATGGAAAATGAAGTAAGCTTTATAGGGCGTGAGGGAAAGGCAAGGAAATGATTTTTGAAAATTGCGATGATGTGCTCCATAGTGATGTAGAACAAAGAAAGCGCTTTGAAAGCGCCTTAAAAAGAAATGTGACGATAGAATTGCTCGATTTGGATGCAAGAGTGGCGAAATTTATAGGAAGCACGGGAGAAATTTATAATACAACACTGAGCAGCTGTACTTGTATGGATTATACTTTAAGAAAGTTGCCGTGTAAACACATGTATCGACTTGCAGTTGAATGCAATCTAATCGATCCAAATGAAGATCCTTGGAGAACATACAAAGAATATTCTTCTACAGTGAAGCGGTTAAAAAAGAAAATGGATAAAATGACTTGGGATCAACTAAAAGATTTAGAAGTGTATATCGATAAAAGTTTAGGAGATCAGACATGAAAAAAATAATAATTATTGTAGCATTGATCATTGCTGTGGGCGGTAGCATTTTGGGATATTGTAAAATTGAATATGATAGGACGTACTACGCCGACGGTATGCTCGAGGCAGCGGATCGGCTCGGTGAAGCAACTGATAATTACATATCGTCTGGAGAAACTGTTACAAATGAATTGGCCGGCGCTGATACAACTAAAATAAAAGATTATATGCGTACGCAAGCAGAACAAAAAGGTATCAAGCTAAAGGAACTTTCCGACAAGGAATTACAAAAGATGAAGGAAAAGAACGAGGACATAAAACAAGACATATACGATATATCCGAACAAATGAATTCAGAAGAAGTCGGCAGCAGAAAATACAAAAGCCTGCAGAAGAAATACTATTCGCTTCTTGAAAAACAAAATGAATACGAGATCCAGATAAGTTATAACGAATTATAAAAAATCCCCCAGCGCGCCAACGCCGAGGGACGAGCGACCGCCGCGGGCCAACGCGGCAGATCATAGTGTTGGAGTGTTATGTATAAACCCAACCCCCAAGTTGATTATACCATAACACT
>CAJFNT010000078.1 GCA_904395315.1 uncultured Clostridia bacterium | reverse complement strand
GCGGACGTTGCCGCGATGCTCAGCATATTCGATGATGAGTATGATACGGAAATAAAGAAGCGTAATTTTGAGTATTACGAGCCGAGAACGGAGCACGGTTCATCTCTTTCCGCGTGTATGTATTCGCTGCTTGCATGCCGGATAGGCAGGAAGGATACTGCATATGAGCTGTTTATGAGGTCGGCAAAGGCTGATCTTGTGAAAGGCGGCAAGGAATGGGCAGGACTTATCTATATAGGCGGAACGCATCCGGCGAGTGCCGGAGGAGCATGGATAGCGGCGGTAAACGGCTTTGCGGGTATAAAGGAAAGAGACGGAGAGCTTGTATGCGAGCCGTCGCTGCCGGATGGGTGGAAAGGAATGAGCTTTAAGCTTGTGTTCAGAAACAGATTATATATGATAGAAATAAAAGACGGAACAGGAACAATGACAGGGTTGTAAAAAGGAATGAACTACAACTCTTATTGCATCCATAGGATTTAGATACCCGATACTTCTATATAAGCTTATTCACAGCCTAATATTATAGATGTGCTGTATCATATATAGCGGCAAGAGGTATCGGACTATGTCCGTGAAACCGAGAAAATAAAGTCTGCCGCATGGATGCGGTGCGCGGCAGGATTTATAGCCTATGGCACAGACCTTTGATCTCAGAATATACGGAAAAATAAATAAACGGTAATATCTCCAAACTCTCTCCCTTGAACCCGTGTATTCTGAGATGAAAGGTTTGGTCTGTGAGAAATGAGGTGACGGTGAATGAGACGTCTGTAATAGGGCACACAGACGGTTTGTATGATTACACGTTTTATTGCGAGATGCCGGGAGAGGTATCGGAGGAGGAGATAATAAAGCATTTTGACGGTAAATGTAAAGTGGATATAACAAGATAAATATGCTCAGCGGTGAACATGATAGAAATAATTAAAAGCGACCAGGCTTTTGATCTCAGAATATACGGTCAATACATCCCTACTGTGATGGGGTTATCATTTGGATTTTCTCTATCCCTCTCTAAACTGCCGTGTATTCTGTGATGAGGAGCCAGTGAAATATAAAGTAAGAGTCGAACTAGTCGAAAGTTGACTGGTCCGGCTCTTTTTGTTGAGACGATGCTCAATTTTGTATAAAGTGTTTGCGAGACCTCCAAAATGGTGTATATTAAAAATACAATTTTGGAGGTTTAAATTATGCCAAGGTATAAGAAGAACCCAGAAGAACGGTCAGCAGAAAAAGAACATAAGGAGGAGTTCATATATTAGGCAGGATGTTGCTGCGCGGGAGAAGAGATCTGAAATATTCCGTAAGCTTATCGCCGCTACATGAAAGCGCTCTTACAAGGATCCCTTCGGCGGGATGCGTGAATGCGGATAGGATATCGTTAGCTTCTTTGAATTTAAAATCATTTTCGAATCCATAGAAATATGCGGTACCCATATGAGTATGGCCTTCGAAGCAGCCTATAGAGGAAAGCATATGTTCGGATGGGATGAGACGTGAACTGTCAGCGTACACGAGTTTTCCGTCCAAACGCACACGCACAGAGGAGAGATATTTGCGGAACTTGAACAGTTCCCCCATACCGACCCTGCCGCCCGCGAGGATATCCCAAAACATAAGCTTTGATCCGGGAGCAAGCTCTATTTCTGTGATTGATCTGAAGCTGCTGCCCGCAAATGGTATAGACGGGCAGGGCAGATAATACAGCACAGCATTTTCACCGACACTTATTTTGATATGCTTTGACGCATAGCCGTCATCCGTCTTAAATATCTTTGTATATGATTGTTCAGCTATGACGGCGGAGGTGCAAGGTGATATCATTATCTCAAGTTCATGTTCATCACCTCTCAAAAGACCTGCTGATGCCTGCATTATCATTATCTCAGCGGTCGTTCCGAGATAAAAGGGGGAAGTCAGTTTAAAAGGCGCTGTGAACTGTACTTCGTCTAATTCTGTACCCGCTGTGCCAAGACGGGTGCTGATATATAGCTTTCCCATCAGAGCCCCTCGAAAAGCACGTCACGCTTTATCCAGCTTATGACTTGGTCGACACCTTCCATGCTCATAAGATTGGTGAAAATGAACGGCCTGCCGCCGCGCATCCTTTCCGAATCCGCTGCCATTACGTCAAGACTTGCTCCGACCATGGGCGCAAGGTCGGTCTTGTTTATGACAAGCAGATCAGAGCGAGTAACACCCGGTCCGCCCTTTCTCGGTATCTTTTCTCCCTGTGCCACGTCTATTACATAGATCGATGCGTCAGCAAGGTCAGGCGAAAAGGTGGCGCTGAGATTGTCGCCTCCGCTTTCGATAAAGATGATCTGAACATCGGGAAAGCGCCGAGCCATACCTTCTACTGCGTCAAGATTCATTGAGCAGTCTTCGCGTATTGCTGTGTGAGGGCATCCGCCGGTTTCAACTCCGATTATTCGCTCGGGAGGCAGAGCGGAGTTTTTGATCAAAAATTCCGCGTCCTCTTTTGTATATATATCGTTCGTAACGACACAGATACTGTATTCTTTGGACATTACTCGTGTAAGGCGCTCTATAAGCGCGGTTTTGCCGGAGCCTACGGGACCTCCTATACCTATTCTTATATATGACATATTATTTACCCCGTTTCATGTTGAAATATTTTTATGATATATACAGTCTTGAGAAAAGTGTTTCATGTTGCATGGATCGTATATCAAATCCGCAAAATGAAGAGCCGAGCTCATCGCGGGGAAGTGAAATTGCTCTTTTCGCCGCGGAGGGAACAAGCTTCAGTGTTTTGGAAAGCGCCGACTGAGCGTCAAGCTGCCGCAGCGGAACAAGTTTGGCGGCATGGTTCGCCATTGAGGAAAGCAGACTGTAGCTGTAAAGACAGAGTCCGTCCGAAGTATCGGTCCCGGTATCGTTTATAAGCGCGCCGACAGCAATGCAGTGGTGACCGTGACATTTTCCTGAAGCGGTAAGCATGCTGTATTCGAAAAGTTTCGGACAGTCCGAAAATTCCGTGATCAGCTTCATGCAGCGTGTTCCTTGGCGTATGCTCCCGTTTCGCAACTCGGACGGCGCTTTTAGAGCGGTCAGCAATTCGTCAAGCTGTTCAAAAGATTCACCGCTTGCGGAGCGCGCCGCAAATGCGAGCTCATTGAAAGAGAGCATATAAAGGTAAGATATCAAATGTTCCGTGAGTGTTTCCGCCGAGTCAACGATGCCCTTTTGTGTGTAGGTCTCCATTCCGTTCGAAAGGGTGTATCCGCCTGTGGGGAAAAGGGGATCCAAGCACTGGAGCAGGGTCAGATATTTATTATTCATGTCTGTGTTCATGATGATGCCCGTGACTGTCGTGGGAATGTCCCCGGCATTCGATATAACCGCTGAATTTATCATATACGCGCGTTGCTTTGAAGCCAAGTTTTAAAAGATAATCCATGGTCGGCTCATCGTACGGTATGCGCACATTTCTCGGACCTATTGCCGGTGAAATGTGTCGGTTGCCGATCTCAAAACAGAGCCTGCCCATTTCCTCGGTGCTGCGGACAGTGATCTCGATGAGCTCGCATGGGTCAAGCTCGACCGCTGTTATATGTTTTGGATCCTCATAAAGTATATCTCCGTCGTTTAGCGGAGAGGTGACCTTTATCCCTATTTCCTCACCGTTTTCCGCGGTCTTTTTCAAAAGTCTTTTTCCGCGCTCAAACCAGTCTATATGCACTTTATTGACCGATCTTCCGCCGATATCGGTATCTTTTATATTTCCCAGGATTTTTTCGCAAATCATTTACAATTCCTCCGTTATGGTTTTGATAGTTTTTGCATGTGTCAGAAAAGATAATATTTTGTGGTGAGCGGAAGCGATTCTGCCGCGGTACAAGTGATAAGCTCGCCGTCGACCGTTACGCGGTAATTTTCAGGATCGACTTCAATACTTCCGCAGCGGTCGTTGTACTTCATATCCGATTTTCCTATACCACGGCAGTGCTCGACCGGCGCAACGATCTTTTCAAGCCCGAGCCTTGCCGCGATATCAGCGTCATAGGATGACTTTGAAACAAATGTTATGCATGAGCGTTTAACGGAAAGACCGTGAGCGCCGAACATGTTCCTGTAGATAACGGGCTGAGGCGTAGGGATCGACGCGTTTGCATCGCCCATTTTTGACGCTGTTATGAATCCGCCTTTTATTATCATTTCCGGTTTGACACCGAACATTGCGGGCTTCCAAAGGACAAGATCGGCAAGTTTTCCGGTCTCTACCGAGCCCACTTGGTTTGCCAGACCGTGAGTTATTGCCGGATTTATCGTGTATTTGGAAATATAGCGCTTAACTCTGAAATTATCGTTCCTTTCGCAGTCCTCGGGAAGCGTTCCGCGCTGATCTTTCATTTTTGAAGCCGTTTGCCATGTTCTTGTTATCACTTCGCCAACTCTTCCCATTGCCTGCGAGTCAGAGCTCATCATAGAGAATATTCCCATATCGTGCAGAACATCCTCTGCGGCTATAGTTTCTGGACGTATCCGGGAGTCGGCGAATGCGACGTCCTCGCGCACTCGGCTGTCAAGATGATGGCAGACCATGAGCATATCAAGATGCTCGTCTATAGTGTTTTTCGTAAACGGCATCGTAGGATTTGTTGAAGATGGCAGTATGTTTGGCATTGACGCAGCCTTTATTATGTCAGGAGCGTGTCCGCCGCCTGCGCCCTCGGTATGGTATGTGTGTATCGTTCTGCCGTCTATGGCTTTAAGCGTGTCTTCCACAAATCCGGCCTCATTGAGAGTATCGGTATGGATGGAGACCTGAACGTCATAGTTGTCGGCTGCCCTTAGCGACGCGTCAATGACGGATGGCGTAGCGCCCCAGTCCTCATGTATTTTGAGACCGCATGCTCCGGCTTTTATCTGTTCTGCAAGAGGCTCGTAATCGGCGCAGTTGCCTTTGCCGAGGAAACCGAGATTCATTGGATATGACTCTGCCGCTTCAAGCATTTTTTCTATATTGAATTTGCCCGGCGTGCATGTCGTGGCATTGGTGCCGTCGGCAGGCCCTGTTCCGCCGCCTATCATCGTGGTTATTCCTGAATAAAGCGCCGTTTCTATTTGTGTCGGGCTTATAAAATGGATATGAGTATCTATCCCTCCGGCGGTGAGTATCAGTCCCTCTCCGGCTATTACTTCGGTCCCGGATCCAACGATCAGCGAATCCGTTACCCCGTCCATTATATCGGGATTGCCTGCCTTGCCTATGCTGCAGATGCGTCCGTCCTTTATCCCGACATCCGCTTTTATGATACCGGTATAGTCAACTATCACCGCGTTAGTTATCACAGTATCGGGACATTCGCTGTCCGGTACTCCGCATGCCTGACCCATGCCGTCGCGCAGTGATTTTCCGCCGCCGAATTTGGCTTCATCACCTTTCACGGTGAGATCTTTCTCGACCTCTATTATAAGCGAAGTATCGGCAAGCCGTATCCTGTCACCGGTTGTGGCGCCAAACATATCGGCGTACTGTTTCCTTGTCATTTTAAACATTTTGATCAAGCCCCCTTGTATCCGAGCTTTCGCGCCTTCTCTATAGCGCGCGCTTTCACTTCCTCGTCGTCCATGCTTCCGTTTACGAGACTGTTCAGACCAAAGCCGAGGCGTTTCCCGCCTATCTTTACGAGACGCACCGTTTTGCTTTCGCCCGGCTCGAACCTCACGGCTGTGCCTGACGGGATATCCGGCCGCATACCGAACGCGGCTGCCCTGTCAAACGACAGACCTCGGTTCACCTCGAAAAAGTGGAAATGTGATCCGACCTGAACCGGACGGTCTGCTGTATTTGTTACCTCGAGTTCGATAGTTTCTTTGCCTTCGTTTATGATGATCTCGCCCTTATCAAAAATATATCCGCCGGGTTCGGTCGCTCCGCTCGGCGGTATGGGCGAGTGTACAGTGACCAGCTTTGTGCCGTCTGGAAATGTCGCCTCGAATTGTATGTCATGGATCATTTCTGCCACGCCGTCCATTACGTCGTCAGCGGCAAGCAATGTTTTCCCGAGGCTCATCAGTTCCGTCACGCTCATTCCGTCTCTCGCTCTGTCGAGAAGCTCAGATGTGATGTATGCGATAGCTTCAGGATAATTCAGCTTCAGTCCACGATCTTTTCTTGATCTTGCGAGCTCGCCCGTGAAGTGTATCATGAGCCTTTCTATCTCGCGCGGTGTAAGATGCATAGCTTTATCCCTCCCAATAAACGTGTTTTTTAGGTGATTGCGAAACGAATGTTTCACGGTCTATACGGCATATGCAGGTCGCTTTCGCAAATAGCTGATGTGTTTTTTGTGATTTAAAAACCTGCATCCTGCATTATATGATAAATAAGAAACGGCATCGGAAAACAAAAGCGCCGCACCCGTGTTTATCGGATGCGGCGCCGTTGCCGTCTTGTATTTATTATATCCGTTTTGCGGATGTATGTCAATCCCGATACAGCGTATCTGCCGCATGTTTGTGCATAAATAACAATGCGTTGCTTTTTTATAACTGCGTTTTTATGGCTAAATTCAATAATATTGAGAATTGACAGTTTTGCGGCGGCATGATAGAATATATATAACAGTGCATCGTGCACAAATAAGATTGTTTATTTCCCATATTCCAATATCGGACGAACGATGGTATACTGTCATCAGACAGTGAATATACCGCATGGCTGCATTGGTCTCGTACCGTGAGCCGAACGCGGTTATTCACTCGGTGGAAAGAAGAATATTCATATGACAGCGGGATAAGTTCTCGTGGTCGTGTTGATCATCGAAGGGAGAAGATATTATGGAATATGAGATCATGGATCATGTACATTATGCCGGTCTGCCCAGTTTTAACAGGTTCCCTATGACGAGAGAGGTTGAGGGTGCAGACCTTGCTATTATGGGAGTACCGTTTGACAGCGGTGTAACGAATAGACCGGGAGCACGGTTCGGTCCTGCTGCGATAAGACAGCAAAGCAGACTCGCATGCAGCTTTAACTATATGTGGGACTACAGGCTCAAGGATAGATTCAATATTATAGACTACGGTGACGTCGGGTATTACCTCGGTGAGAATTCCACAAAGGTCATGCTCAAGGACACATACGAGCATGCAAAGAAGATATTTGACGCGGGCGTTAAACTGCTGACTCTGGGCGGCGACCATACGATTCCGTTCGGACCGGTAAGAGCGGCGAGTGAAAAATTTGGAAAGCTTGCACTCTTGCATTTTGATTCCCATCAGGACAGCACGCCATGCGATCCAAACACGGGAGTGACGCATGCTAATTTCGCGTATGAGCTGCAGAAGGAGAGCTGCATAGATCCGTCAAGATCGGCGCAGGTATTTATACGTACAGATATGCACAAGTGCGGATACAATATAATTTATGCCGATGAGACGGTCACGGTACCGCCTGCTGAGATCGCGGAGAGGATAAAGAATATAATAGGTGATATGCCTGTATACCTGACATTCGATATAGACGCGCTTGATCCTTCGTGCGCGCCGGGGACAGGCACGCCTGTAATAGGAGGACCGTCAAGCGCCTATGTGCGCGGAGTGCTCACTCGTCTTCGCGGACTTAATGTTATAGGCGGCGACGTTGTCGAGGTAGCGCCTACTTATGACAGCTCAGAGATAACCTCGATAGCGGCAGCTCAGATCGCTCAGGATATTATGTATCTTATGCTGAGCTGACGGAGCCTATATACCGAAAACTCCCGAAAGATCCTTGTACACAACGATCCTTGTGCGTGGTGTAAATATAAAGTGATCATGCCGGACGGCGGGAGGAAATAAAAAATGAAATGTTCTGAATTGAGCAGGCTTGAAAAACTCGAGGGACTTAAGATCGTTGCGGGAGAAAAGGGCCTGGGCAGAGAAATAAGATGGATATACTTTGCCGATACTCTTGAAAGTGTGCAGTCGATATGCAGTCCCGAAAACTGGATAGACGGGAATGAGCTTTATGTTTTGACACATTCCGGTATATTGAATGATGTTGATACCGTTGTGCAGCTCATGCGTTCCGCGAACGATGCAAAGGCAGCCGGATTTGTTATTGATGAGGCATACATAAAACCTGAGTATAGGGAATGTGCCGACAGATTGGGGATGCCGCTGTTTGAGCTGCCGCATTCCATACGGTCGATCGATCTTTCTCAAATCGTCTGTACTGCCATTATAGAAGAAAAAAATGCGGAGACTTCGATAGAAAAGCTTTTCATACAGCTGCTGCACAGTGAGGAACTCAATGAGGAAACCGCGGTTGGCAGTGCGGATGTGTATGGTATAAGGCTCGATCAGGAATTCAGGATCGCGTTGTTTGAGACTGTGGATTTTGACGGATTTCTCAAAAGACGCGGGATAAGCGACAGGAGCAGGATAACTCAGGTAATGAAGCAGTACCTCAGAAAGGTACGGGAAAGTTTCGAAAGCGCCTGTGGACAGAAGATAATGGCGGTGACGGAGAATAACAGTATAATAGTTCTGCTTCCGACCAAGGAACTTTCGGCGGACCGTATAACCGGTATCATACACAGATTCAAGACGGAGAATGTTCTGTATTCCGATATAAGCTTTAATGTGAGCCTGGGCTGTGAATATTCATCGGTAGGAAGCATAAGACGGAGTTATTCAGAGGCGAGACGTATAAGACGGCTCACAAAAATAATAGGCAATGATGACGGAGTTCTGTTTTTTGACGATGCCGGACTGTATATGCTGATATTCTCGTCCGACAATACAGATTATATGCGGTCGTATATGCGCAAAATGCTCGGCAAGCTTATGGATTACGACAGCGGCAGCAATACCGAGCTTACCAAAACACTTGAGACCTATATAGAGTGCAACGGAAGCGGTACCGACACAGCTGAAAAGCTTTTTATTCATCGGAATACCATGCATTACAGACTGGAAAAGATCGAACAGCTTACCGGATACGATCTGAACAGCTATGAAACTCTGTCAAATCTGGTCATGGCATTCAAGATAAAAAAATATTTTGAACAGTAAAGCCTTTGATAAAGCGCTGAAGAGAGGAGATTTTTATGGGGGTTTTTAAAATAATACCCGAGATACATATGCTCGGCACAGCGGAAGAACTGAAGACAGTTCTTGGAATAGGAGAAGATGACCTGATAATCGCGGGCAGTGTTTGGCGAAGATGTTTCGGTAAAGAAACAGCCGGACAGGTGCTGATCGTCAGTGATTTTGCGAAAGGAGAACCAACGGATGAGCTGGTTGAGAAAATGTATGCGTCTGTCAGCAAGCCATATAAGCGTGTGATAGGTATCGGAGGCGGGACCGTCCTCGACTGTGCGAAGCTTTTCGCATTGGAAGAACTTTCACCTGTATCGGATCTGTTTGATAAAAAGTTCAGAGCTGTAAAGGCTAAGAAGCTTGTACTCATTCCGACCACCTGCGGGACGGGCTCGGAGGTAACTAATATATCGATACTTGAGTTTAAGAGCAGGAACACCAAGTTTGGTCTGGCTGACGATGCGATCTTTGCCGATGAGGCTTATATAGTACCTGAGCTGTTGAACGGGATCCCGTATCATGTGTTTGCCGCAAGTTCGCTCGACGCGCTGGTACATGCGACTGAGAGTTTCCTTTCGCCGAAAGCTACCGAGCTTTCGAGAATGTTCTCTATGGGAGCTATAGAGCGTATCATAAACGGATATATGCGGTTAGCATCGGATGGACGCGGATGCCTCGACGAGCTTTTGCCCGGATTTTGCGCCGCGTCTGTTATGGCGGGGATAGCGTTCGGGAATGCAGGCTGCGCGGCGGTGCACGCAATGAGCTATCCGCTCGGAGCGGTGTTCCATGTGCCGCACGGTGAATCGAATTATTCGGTTTTTACGGGTGTATTAAAAAAATATATCCAAAAGAGACCTGACGGAGATATACATGTTCTTATGGAGCGATTTGCCAAACTCCTGGGCTGCGGTACCGAGGATGTGCCGGACAGGCTCGACGCTCTGCTCAGCGCTGCCGCAATGCCGCGCAGAAAGCTGGGAGAGTATGGTTTGACTGATGATATGGTCCCTGATTTTGCGGTATCCGTGACCGAAAACCAACAGCGGCTCTTGGCGAATAATTACGTGCCGCTCTCTGTCGAGGAAATAGAGGAGATATACTATTCGCTGCTTTGAGCGGAGAAACATGGGAGCGTCACGATCATATAAAATTGTGTTGAAGCGGTGACAGTAAGGAGATGGATTGAAATGATTGATTTGAGAAATGCGCTACCGGAGATAAAGACGGATGAACTTCCGGGACCGAAAGCGCGCGCGGTGATCGAGAGAAGATCGAAAGCGGTGCCGGATGCGATTAGATGCGTTTATCCTTTGGTCGCAGAACGCGGCGAGGGCGCTATGGTAGAGGATCCGGACGGAAATATATTCTTGGATTGGGTAGGCGGAGTAGGCGTGCTCAATGTAGGCTACAGCTGCCCGGAACTCATAAGCGCAGTAAAGGGACAGGCCGATAAATATTTTCATGTGATGATGAATATAGGGACTCATGAGGGATATGTAAGACTTGCGGAGGAGATGAACAGGATCGTTCCGGTCCGCGGTGATAAGAAGAAAACTATGTTTGCAAATTCCGGTGCTGAAGCGGATGAGAATGCTGTAAAAATTGCAAGGGGTTATACGAAAAGACAGAATATAATCGTGTTCTCGGGCGCTTTCCATGGAAGAACAAGTCTTACGATGGCAATGACCTCGAAAAAGTCGTATGCATACGGCATGGGACCGTTTCCGGGCGGAGTATACAGAGCGGATTTTCCGTATATGTACAGAGCCCCAAAGGGTTATAGTGAGGACGAGGCGATCGATTATTATATAGATAGGCTTATGAAAGTGTTTGAGGAATGCAGTGCGCCGGAGCATGTTGCGGCGATAGTGGCAGAGCCTATACAGGGCGAGGGCGGATTTGTGCCGGCGCCGATAGAGTGGGTCAAAGCAGTCAGGAAGATCTGCGATAAATACGGGATACTCCTTGTCGCCGATGAGGTCCAGACAGGCTTCGCGCGTTCCGGCAGAATGTTTGTATCCGAGTACTGGAAAGAGGCGGGATGCGCGCCCGACATAATGACTGCGGCAAAATCGATCGCGGGCGGACTGCCGCTTTCGGCGGTCACGGCATCGGCTGAGATCATGGATGCATGTCCAACAGGTACGATCGGCGGAACTTACTGCGGTAATGCTGTCGCGTGCGCTGCGGCGCTTGAGGTGATAAAATATATAGAAAAAAATAAGCTCTGTGAGCGGGCATCGGAAATAGGTAAGAAAGTAACTGATTTCTATATTAATGAGCTTGTAGGATACGGAGTAGTGGGCGATGTGCGCGGAATAGGCGCGTTTATCGGTCTGGAGCTCGTAAAGGATAAGGACACAAAAGAACCGTATCAGGAGCTTGTATCAGCGCTTGTTCTGAAGGCTGCTTCAAAGGGGCTTATAATAGAAAGCGCAGGCACGTACGGGAATGTTATTAGATGCCTTTGTCCGCTGGTTGTGACTGATGCACAGCTGGAGGCCGGTCTTTCAATATTGAAGGAAAGCCTTCGGGAGTGTCTGGAAGAGCTCGGCAACTGAGCTTTTTCATTGAAATTATGGCGGCGACGCGAAAGACCGCAAACTGTTTAATATTGAAATATATTTACACAGTGTAACATTTCTATTATGATATGGAAGAAATGCTGTGCGCGGTGCACAATCAAGTTCATGCGCCATATATATAGCCAAGACAAAAAGCGTGTGCTATAATAGACGCATGATTTCAAAAAGCATTATGGAATTACGGCAAAGGGGCTGTATCGAAAGATACGGTTCCTTTTTCATTTTACGGATAATGCTGTTGTGGAGGAATATATATGGAATCGAAATATATTATCGAAATAAAGGATCTTGGCAAAAGCTATGCCGATCTTAATGTGCTAAAGGGCGTGGACCTCGGTATCGAAAAGGGAGAGGTCATAGCCGTTATAGGTCCGTCCGGCTCAGGTAAAAGCACGCTGCTCAGATGCGTGAACAGGCTGGAGGAAATAAACAGAGGCGATATCCTTTTCAAAGGGAAAAGCATTGTGGGCAAGGATTGCGATATAAATGAGGTAAGACAGCATATAGGGATGGTGTTTCAGCATTTCAATCTGTTTCCTCATCTGTCGGTCATGAGAAACATAACACTCGGACCGACCAAACTAAGGAAGCTTTCAAAAGAAGAAGCCGAGGCGAAGGCGTCGGAGCTTTTGAAAATGGTAGGGCTTTATGATAAGCGCAACGTGTATCCATCAAGTCTCTCCGGAGGACAGAAGCAAAGGATCGCAATAGCAAGGGCCCTCGCGATGGAGCCTGACGTTATCCTGTTTGATGAACCAACTTCGGCGCTTGATCCTGAAATGGTAGGAGAGGTGCTTCAGGTAATGCGAGAGCTTGCCAATGCCGGAATGACCATGATGGTGGTAACGCATGAGATGGGGTTTGCGAGAGAGGTAGCATCGAGGGTCATATTCATTGACGAGGGCAGGATACTCGCGCAGGGCAGATCGGACGAGTTGTTTGACAGTAATGAGAATGAGCGCGTGCGTTCGTTTTTGAAAAAAGTGCTTTAAGGAGGCGGTATAATGGGCGCGATAGCTGATATTGTATCAAAATATTCATCAATGTTTGGGGTGGCTGCCGTTACAACTTTGCTGCTGTCGGTATTCACGGTTTTGTTTAGTTTTATTATAGGCAGCCTGCTGTCAGTCATGAAGATATCATCGATAAAGCCGCTAAGGTGGCTGTCAAATGTTTATGTAGAGTTTATACGCGGCACACCGCTTCTGGTACAGGTATATGTTGTGTTTTACGGATTGCCGCTCATAGGAGTGAGTGTCCCGAGCTTTGATCTTCTTGGGAATGACTTTTCAAGACTGTTTGCCGGTATTATAGCTCTGGTGGTAAACAGTTCGGCATATGTCTGTGAGATAGTACGCGGAGGTATCCTTTCAATAGATTCGGGGCAGATGGAGGCGGCGCGCAGTATAGGCTTCAGCAAGGTGCAGTCGATGCTGCTTATAATCTTCCCGCAGACTATAAAGAATATACTTCCGGCACTCGGAAATGAGTTCGTAAGCGTTATAAAGAATTCGTCGCAGGTATCCGTAATAGGAGTTGCCGAGCTTATGTATACAACGAATACGATAAGAAGCATAAGCTTCCGTTCGTTTGAGCCGCTTATAATAGTTTCGGTCATCTATTTCATAATGACATTTATAATTTCGTCGGTAATAAAGAGACTGGAGCTCAGACTTGCGGTAAGTGACAGAAAGTAAAAACTTATAAATAAAGCCGCGGCAGCGCGGTAAAAAGATATATCAGGAGGAGTTTGATCATGAAAACAACAAGAAGAGGATTACTTAAGAAAATATTTGCGGTATCGGCAACGGCTGCTATGCTTATTTCGGTATCGGGATGCGGCAGTTCAAATGAGACGGCATCGTCCATCGACAGGATAAAGCAGGCTGGAGTGCTTACCTTGGCTACCGCGTCTGGCTATCCGCCGTATGAATTTGTCAGCTCGGCTGACGGAGGACAGGTAGTTGGTATAGATGTTGCGTTGGCGCAGAAAGTTGCCGACAAGATCGGAGTAGGCCTTAAAGTGGATGATATGGCGTTCAGTGAGCTTATAACAACACTCCAGTCCGGCAACTGCGATATTGTTATCGCTGGAATGCCCGAAACGGAGGAACGCGCACAGGCTGTTGATTTCTCAAAGGTTTATTTGAATGATCAGCAGTGTATAATAGTCCGCTCTGAGGATGCCGGAGAATACACATCGCTTGATGATTTTGCGGGTAAAAAGGTAGCCGCGGAAATGGGCAGTTCATCGGAGACTGTGGCTCGAAGCGAGCTGTCGGGCGCGGATGTGATCTCGCTTTCACTTGTTTCGGATGTGTTCCTTGAGCTTGAAAACGGCAGTGTGGACGCGGTAGTTACGGGAGAGGTAGTAGGAAAACAGTATACGATCTCCAATCCGAACCTTGTTCAGCTTGATCTTAAATTTGCAGAATCCGACAAGCCCGCTTCAGCGGCTGTGCGCAAGGGCGACACAGAGCTTTTGGAGATCGTAAACAGCGTTATAGACGAGGTCTCATCAGACGGTACTATGGATTCATGGATAGATGAATATAGTCAGAAAGCAAGTGAAAACGCACAGTGATCATGCAATACGCATGTTTTAAAAGTTTGGTTCAGGAAAGGGTTTTAATAATGAAAAGATTTGCAGTGACTATTACAAGGCAGTTCGGCAGCCTGGGAAGACCGATAGCCAAAATTGTTGCCGAAAAGCTCGGTATAAACTATTATGACAGAGATATTGTCGAAAAAACAGCCAAGAACCTCAAGCTTCCGGTATCGACAATAGAAAACGAGGAGGAAAAGGCTCGGCGCGGTTTTTTGTATATGAGATATCCGCTCGGAAAGGGTACGAGTGATATCCAGGACAGTATTTTTCTTGAGCAGCAGAAGATAATAAGCGGACTCACGGAGCGTGAATCGTGCATAATTGTCGGAAGATGTTCCGACTATATATTGAGAAATATGGAAAATGCCATGCACATTTACATATATGCACCGTATGCGGATAGGGTGGATAATTGTGTTAACGATCTTCTTATGTCGGAAGAGGATGCTAAAAAAAGCATACAGTCGGTAGATAAAGCGAGAAATTCATATCATATGCATTATGCGGGATATCTTCCATCGGATCCGGAATACAAACATATGCTTATAAGCAGCAGCCTTTACGGAAAAGAGGGGACAGCGGAGTTCCTGACTGCTGCGATAAAGCGCAGATTCGGGTTGTGATAAATATAGGGATTGCTGCATTGAGCGCGGAACGCACAATGTTTTTTATCCCATAAAACGATGCAGAGGCGAAGCGTCCTTTACGGATTCTTCGCCGTGTCTGTTTCGGAGAAAGCCGTTCACGAGGCGGATATTACGGCGGCTGTGATTTGTGGACTTTAATATTAAGATTTACAACGTCTCCGTTTTTGAATATTTTTTGTTGACAATCGGGAGATAAAGTAATATAATATTAGTGGTCTTTTTTATTTTTAACAATACACGGAAGGAATGTATGATTATGAAATTTAAGAAATTGATGTCCGTTATTGCCGCGTCGGCAATGTGCGCGGGGATGTTTGCGGGCTGTGCGTCGACCGATATGGCGCATAACGGTAGCGGTGACGCTTCAAGCACATATAATATAGGTGTGCTTCAGTATGCAGATCATCCTTCTCTTGACAATTGTCTTGAGGGCTTCAAACAGGGGCTTGATTCAGAGGGAATAAACTATGAACTTG
Source organism: uncultured Clostridia bacterium (assembly GCA_904395315.1). Classification (GTDB taxonomy): domain Bacteria; phylum Bacillota; class Clostridia; order UBA1381; family UBA1381; genus Ornithomonoglobus. The sequence continues at coordinate 2,808 of CAJFNT010000078.1, read as the reverse complement.
ACGCTCAGTCGGCAAAGAATGATGATGCCACTAACACACAGATAGCTCAGCAGTTTGCGGCTCAGCGTATGGATCTTGTCTGCGGGATAGCTACCCCGTCGGCACAGGCTTGCTATAACGCTTGCTATGATGCCGGGATACCGGTCGTGTTCAATGCCGTGTCGGATCCTGTGGCGGCAAATCTTGCAGAGAGTGAAACACAGGCAATGGACGGGATAACGGGAGTTTCGGATAAGCTTCCTGTTGACGCGCAGCTTGAGCTTATACGTGAAATGCTTCCCGATGCTCAGAAAATAGGAATACTTTATACTACGAGCGAGGCTAATTCCGTATCTACTCTGGAGGATTATAAAGCAAAAGCCGGGGATTACGGTTTTGAGATAGTGGAGAGAGGAATAACGAACGCCGCGGATCTGCCGCAGGCTGTGGATATACTCGTGTCCGAAGTGGATTGCATAACAAATATGACCGATAATACGGTCGTAAACAATCTTCCGGTGCTTATAGAGAAAGCGACCGCTGCGGGGATACCCGTATTCGGCAGCGAGGAAGAGCAGGTCGGAAACGGCTGTGTGGCATCTGCCGGAATAGATTATATCGAGCTTGGAAGGAAGGCCGGCGTTATAGCTGCCCGTGTCCTTAACGGAGAGGATATATCGACCATACCATATGAGACTATGACCGAAAGCAAAATAACAATAAATCCTGACGCGGCGTCGGTCGTGGGTATTGAGATACCTCAGTCGATAACCGACAGAGCGGAAGTTAAGACCGCTCCCTCGGAGGAGTCATGATAGAGCTGCTCATAATAGGCATCCTTGAGCAGGGATTCATATACGGGATAATGGCGATGGGCGTCTATATCACATACACGATCCTTGATTTCCCGGATCTGTCGGTAGACGGAACGTTCCCGCTCGGGATAGCTGTGTGCATGGTGCTTTTGAGAAATTCATTCAATCCGTGGCTGGCGCTCATCGCGGCATTTGCCGCGGGCTGTATCGCGGGTGCGTTTACCGGCTTTTTCAATGTAAAGCTTAAAATACGCAATCTTCTCTGCGGTATACTCACTATGACCGCGCTTTATTCGGTCAATTACGGCATAGTGGGTCAGGCTTCGGATTTCCTTTCGAATAGTGCGGCTACGATATTCTCACAGACGGAATTCCTGTTTGCGGGACACGCACAATTTTATTCAAAGCTGGCTGTTATTGTATTTATAGCGCTCATAGCAAAATTCGTCCTTGACTGGTATCTCAGGACCAAGTCGGGATTTTTATTGAGGAGCGTAGGCGATAACGAGTCGCTTGTTATAACCCTTGCGCAGAATCCGGGCACTATAAAGATAATCGGGCTTTCGATAGCGAATGGACTTGTGTCGCTTGCGGGCGCTCTTTACTGCCAGTATTCCAGAGCGTTCAATGTAGGCTCGGGGACCGGAACGGTCGTTATGGGACTGGCTGCCGTTATAATCGGCACAACGGTCTTTAAAAAGATAAAGTTCATGAGAATAACGACGGGAGTTATTCTCGGAATGATAGTTTATAAGGCTTGTATCTCGATCGCGATAGCGGCAGGATTGGAATCACAGAATACTAATTTCATGATAACTGTTCTATTTATCGCTACGCTTGTGATAAATGAATTCGTTGTCAAGAAAAAGAAAGCGGGGGTGAAGAAGAGTGATCGAACTCTCGGCAATAAATAAGACCTTTAACCCCGGTACGATAGATGAAAAAGAGCTGTTTCGTGACTTCAGTCTTAAGATAGATGACGGAGAATTTGTCGCTGTTATCGGTTCGAACGGATCCGGTAAGACGACAATGCTGAATATAATATCCGGTTCGATGAATGTGGACAGCGGCAAAATAATCCTTGACGGCGCGGAGATCAACAGCATGAAGGATTACAAACGCGCTCTTAAGATAGGAAGAGTTTTTCAGGATCCGGCAATGGGGACATGTCCCACGATGACGATATGGGAAAATCTTTCGATAGCCGATAATAAAGGCAAGCGGTTCGGTCTCTCGTTTGGCCTTAACCGCGCAAGAAAGGATTTTTACAGATCACAGCTCGAGATCCTCGGGATGGGGCTTGAAGACCGTCTTGACACGCTTGCCGGAACTCTTTCGGGAGGACAGCGTCAGGCATTGGCGCTTATAATGGCAACACTTGTAAGACCTGATCTTTTGCTGCTCGATGAGCACACCGCGGCGCTTGATCCTAAAGCGGCGGATATAGTTATGGACCTCACAGACAGGGTAGTGAAAGAAAAAGAGATCACATCACTCATGGTGACCCATAATCTCAGATACGCCGTGGAGTACGGTACGCGCACTATAATGATGCATGAGGGAAATGTGGTGCTTGACGTCTCGGGAAAAGAGCGTTCAGAGACAGGTATAGATGATTATTTGAAGATATTCAATGAGATATCCCTTGAAAAAGGGAACTCGCTTTAAAAAGCGTGCTTCGGCACGCTTTTTTGTTATAATATACAATATTGAGCTTTGTTTGAAGGTCACGTTTTGTTTAAAAAACAGATAAAAGTCCTCTGCTTTTCTTATTGAATATTTGTCCTGACTGTTATATAATTAGTATAAATATGGAGCAGTATGCCCGGTGCTGTTCCGGATTTAAAAAGAGAGAGAAAGGAAGATTTTTATGAACAAGACCAAAAGAGCGCTGTCGTTGCTGACCTCGGTCACAATGGCGGCATCAGCGTTCTCTGCACTGGTCATACCGGCAAGTGCGGAAGATACGTCTGTACAAACAACGCTGCAGCATACAGCGATGTTTAAAATAATG
>CAJFNT010000077.1 GCA_904395315.1 uncultured Clostridia bacterium | reverse complement strand
GCGCCCGATGCTGAGCCGTATGCGGTATCGGACGAGATCGTGTCAAAGGGATGGACACCGAACGAAAGCTATCCGTATCCGCTTCCTAACGAGGTGACTTATGAATATCCTACTATAGTAAAGGGGATGGATATTGACGGCGGAGAGGTATCGTCGATAAGTGTAATGGTCCAGGGCGATATGCAGTATTACGCTCTCGGCGCGGTAGATATACTCGATAGCGAGGGCGGTGTGCTAAGAACTGAATACTCCGTCTCAACGGATATAAATCCGCTTATCGGACATATAGATAACACCGCATGCTCCTACGGCGAGATGTACACCATGAATTTCGAGAATGTTTCTATATCGGACGGTGAGAGCGTAAGGGCGTATACAGTCGCTCTTCAAAGCGGAGAGGAGGTACCGACCGGGGAAAGATACTCATCATACTATGTCCCCGAGCAGACGGAAACGGTGCTCATGAATGAGGACTTTGCGGATGGGATCGACGGCTGGAAAGAAGGCGGCAGCTCCGCGGTAAAGGAAACGGCGGCTGTGCAGAAGGATGGAAAGACTGCGATAAAGCTTTCACATAACGGTTCCGGAACGTATAATGTGTATAAGCGGTTTGACGAAAACGCCGAGGCGGATAACGGCATAGTGCGAGTGCGGTTCATGATGAACTATTCATACGGAAGTTTTACGATAAAGCTTTCTCCGTCAACAGACACAGGCTCATATGTTGATGGCTTAAAACTCATAGATGTAAAGGACGGTGTCCTGTCATTCGAGGACGGAACGGAGATAGGCAGGATAAAGACCGGCAAATGGACCGATGTCGAGTGCAGGATCGATCTGATAAACGGCACACTGACGGTTTCCGTAGCGGGAGGCACACCGAAAACGATCGAAAGGGAAGAGCTTGCATCCGAGAACGAGAGTGAGCTTGACGGGATCCTGCCGTTCCGCGGCTTTGTGGCAGCGTATATGGCAACCGGCTCGACTATACCTTCATATTCGTACGAAACATATATTTCGGAGCTTGTAGTAGATACGGTATCATGTGAGCTGCCGTCATATACTGTCACAGCTGAAGCTGAGACGGGAAGCGAGGACCGCGGCACGGTCTCCGGCGGCGGAAAATATGATGTGAATGAGACAGTGACCGTAAATGCGAAGGCGGCTGACGGATACGAATTTGCGGGATGGTACGATGAGCTTGGAAACGAAATATCCGGGCTGTCTGAGTACAGCTTCAGAATAAGGGGAGACAAGAAGCTCTATGCGAGGTTTGAGGAAGAGGTCATAGACCCGAATGTCACAAAGTGGTCTTTCTCGGCATTCCGCGACGGCGCTGAGATATTTGCGGAAGGCGAGGAAAGCGCCGAGTATAACGGACTTACGATCCATGTAAACAACGGCGACAGTGTCACGGAGGAGGGCGTTTACTGGAACGCGCCCGGAGGCATCAGCTCTGACAGCACAACGGCCGTGACGAATAACCGCTATATCGAATTTGTACCCGAAAAGTCGGGAATCATCAGCATAACGTATAAGGGTTCCCTGGAGAGCGACAGGAATTATCCGAGAATGTATATATCCTGCGGAGACAGTCTTGCGTGCACGACAAAGGAAGCGAGCGCGGCGCAGCTCGAGCCGAACAGACAGTTCGATAATAAAGAGGGCGACGGACGCTATGCGACAATGACAGCTGAGCTCACGGCGGGAAAACATTATTATATCTGGGCATACTATTATAACAGACCCGGAGCGAATTTCACGATCTCAGAGATCAGTTATGACACAAATCAGAAGTAACACAGCAAAGGGCTGCCGCGCTTGACCGCGGCAGCCCTTTGCCGAGTGATAAAGAATGTGAACCTGATGTAAATTTTGTCGGATGATGAAAAATGCACAAAAAACAGCTTGATTATTCGGCCCCGTTATGCTATAATGGAGTATAAAGACAAATTGCAGGTCCTGTCTGCGACTTCGGGAGATAATTATTGTGTATATCTTTTATGATACCATCAAGTCCCGCGGCGCGGTGGGGCTTTTTGAATAGGAGTTGGCAGAGATGTACAAGAAATTCATATCCGCCGCGGTTTGCGCGACAATGCTGGCAGCTGCGCCCGCTGCGCTGTGCGAGGATGATATAAAGGTCACACTGGACGGCAGTGCAATGAGCTTTGAGGTCCCGCCTCAGATCATAAACGACAGGACTCTTGTTCCGCTGAGAGCTATTTTTGAGACGCTTGGTGCAGCTGTGGAATGGGATGAAGATACGCGCACAGTAACCGCGGAGAAAGATGGAACAGTGATCGCACTTACGACAGACAGCTATGTTATGACGGTTGGAGACAGGACGGTCGAACTTGACAGCCCTGCTGTTATCATTGATGACAGGACACTCGTTCCTGTGCGCGCCGTATCGGAAAGCTTTGGCGCGGATGTGGAATGGGATGAAGATACGCGGACGGTAATAATTACGACAGATGGATCGGAGCCGACCGCCGCGCCGACGATAATACCGACGGCTTCTCCTCAGCCTGCTCCTATACAGACTGCCGTGCCGGAGACGAGCGGAACGGAAGAGCCGCTTATAGAATATGATTCCGCATCTGAGCAAAATGTGGCTTTTATGCGTGGATTTGAGATACTGAGCGCGGAGAAAAACGAGAATGGAGATTATGACATAAGCTATACGCTGAGAACGTTTAAAGAAGGAAGCGGAGATGTTATAGTAATGTTCGACTGTTATGATGCGTCAGGAAAAATTGTCGATACATTCGGAGGTCTGTTCAGGGGAACAGATTATACATGGAGTGTACAGGAAGCCGATGCTGTCATATCGGGTGATACTGTGCTGATAAGATTTTCTGCGGATAAATCATCGGTCTGATGTGATATGGAAAGGAGAAATTTATGGCAGAGCGTTACGGTGAGATCCCCAAACGGTTCACAAAGGCGTGGTGGGGTTATTTTTGGATGTATTATAAATGGTATGTAATAGGTATAGGAGCGGCTGTGTTAGCCATAATTTTTACTGTTGCGCAGTGTGCCGGAAGAAAGAATTACGACCTTATCGTTAACTACTGCGGATCGGATTATTTCAGTAATGAAGAGATATATAGCTGGGAGGACGCACTTGTGCCATATACAGCAGATGCCAATGAAAACGGAGATGTGGATGTGTTTGTTCAGCAGATCAATTTTGCAAATAATGGTGCATCTGCAGATATCGAAAGCGCAATGCAGATAAAGCATGATATGGAGCTGTCAAATGATTGTTCATTTGTTTTCATATATGATAAGGCCGAGTCTGATTTGATATTTACCCGTGAAAGTGCGGAACAGACATATGTGAATGTGGAGGACTGGATAGACGGCAGTCTTGATGGATATGATGTTATATACTCGACGAACGGAGTTCCGTGTGCGGTAAGCCTCGCGGGGAGCAGCTTGCTTGAATCTATAGGAATAGACTCGTCAGATATGTATATCTCATTGAGACAGAATTACTCAGATGATGAAGTAAACAGTTCAGCGCAGAAGAGTGCCGCGGAAGTGGCTAACGCTATGCTTGCAAAATAAACAAAGGACGGGGGATGCGGATCTTGAATACTGCACCTGATTATAATGATGAATATCAGTTATTCACAGAGTATAAAAGAAGCGGAAACCTATCTTTACGCGATGAGATAGTTGAAAGATATGTATATATAGCTGAAATAATCGCAAAAAAATTCACGAAAAACAATAGATCTTATAATAATGGGATAGACTATGATGATATATATCAAGTGGCTTGCTTGGGGCTTATATACGCTGCGGACAGGTTTGATCCCGAGAAGGGTGTAAAGTTCGCCACATTTGCCACGCCGACAATTGTAGGTGAGGTCAGACGTTATTTCAGAGATAAGGGCTTTTTCATACGAGTGCCAAATCGTTTGTATGAGATATTCAGGAAAGCGGAGCGTATAAAGAGACAGGGGAAAAGCGTGACGACAGAGGATATTGCAAGAATTCTCGGCGTGAGTGAGAATACGGTAGAGGAGGCATATAAAACCGGTGATGCCGCTTTTGTAAAGTCGTTTGAGAGCGAGGTCATAGGTGATGATGATACAATAGCTCTTGTAGATACTCTCGGAACAGAGGATTCAAGCTTTTTGGTGATAGAGAACAGCGACTTCATCGAATATTGCGGTAAGCTATTGAATGAGGATGAGCGCAGATTTATAAAACTTAGGTATTATGATGAGTTTAATCAAAAAACTATAGGCGAAATCATGGGAATGAGCCAAATGCAGGTCTCACGTTTTGAGAAAAAAGTTTTAAAGAAGTTAAGGAATGTATATTTTGGTGATTAAAAATGCCGCTGTTCATGGCTTTTATCCGAACAGCGGCATTTTTGTGCAATAAAAAAGCAGTAGCCCTTCAGGGTACCGCCTTTTTATAGTCCGCTAAATAAAATTTTAATAAAAAGTTGTATTTGAAAACTAAGAATTAGTCAGCATCAGGTGTCGGTGTAGCCGAAGCTGCCGGTGTAGCTGATGCTGCCGGAGTAGCCGAAGCCGCCGGTGTAGCTGATGCTGCCGGAGTAGCCGAAGCTGCCGGTGTTGCTGAAGCCGCCGGAGTAGCCGAAGCTGCCGGAGTAGCCGATGCATCCGGTGTAGCTGAAGCTGCCGGTGTTGCTGTAGCTTCTTCTTCAGCAAGAGCCTCAACTACAGCTGCAACAGCATAACATGCGTCAGCTCTTGTAAGCTCGTCCTGAGGATTGATGTTTCCGTCTTCATCAGCAAGAAGATAGCCTACAACTGTATTATAGTTGATAGCTGCAACTGCCCAATCATTTACGGAAGCCATATCCGTGTAGTCAGCTGTTTCCGAAGAAGTAAGATCCTCATCTGCTACATTTACCATGTATGAGTAGAGCATCTTAGCAGCCTGCTCTCTTGTGATAGCATCGTTCGGACCGAATTCATCTGCGCTGTATCCGTTCATGATACCCTTATCTGTTGCCCATGCAATGTACGGAGCATAGAACGCATCTGTAACGTCCTTGTATGTAAGAGTGTAATCGCCTGAAAGATCAGCATCTTCAAGTCTTGCGAATACAGTTGCAAACATAGCTCTTGTCATTGTTCCGTCGGGCTGGAATTCAGTTTCCGAAACGCCGTTGAAAAGACCTTCCTCGTAGCAAAGTGCTACTGCGTCAGCATAATATGCGTCAGCGTCAACATCTGTGAAAGGAAGTTCTACAGCTTCTTCGGAAGGAGCTGCGCTCGCTGTCGGTGCAGCTGTAGCGTCAGGATCTTCTGTAGCATCGGGATCTTCCGAAGCTGCCGGAGTAGCCGAAGCTGAAGCTGTAGCCGTAGCTGTTGCCGTGGCTGTAGCCGTAGCGGTTGCATCAGCGCTGCCTGATGACGTATCGTTGTCAGCAGCAAAAACAGCTGAAGCGCTTGCCGCAACGGTTGCCGCGCACAGCAATGCAATGAATTTTGACATAATATATACCTCCATTTTACTTATTTTGAGGACTGTTTTGAAGTGCCCTCAATATTGCTAAAACAGCAATGAAATTATATCACAGTCGTGTTAATTTTGCAATATTTGCTTAACAAAACCGTTATTTTGCAGTATTATTTCAGCAATATGCATTGTTATGTCGGTAAATATGACAACATTCGCTTGGAATAATATCCGCATAACTCCGGATATTCTGCTGCCTCTGCCTTTCCTTTATCATTTATCGCATAGATCCCTTTTTCGATCCTGTCAAACCAGCCGTAGTTGTTTCGGCGCAATATTGCGGCACAGTTTTCGTCGGCGCCTAAAGCGCGTAGTTCCTTGGGCGAGGATGGACCGCGTGCTGTTAGCAGGCAGGCAAGATTGATGCATTTTTCGGTAAAGGCAGTGGCTATCTTTCTTCCGTTCACACCGCCGGTGTTTGTATCGATGCTTCTGCCGTCGATCTCTTTTACAATAGCTTTTCTTTTTTTGTGATCGGTCTTTACAGGCTTGAACTCCTGTGGGGTTTGTACTATTTCGGCATATGAAAATTCATCACGCAAATTAACAAATATCAAACCAAGTTCAAGTTTTTTTATTACATAGAGAGTATCGCGGTAAGTCTTGGGAGAGTAACGCTTAGGCTTAGGCACGGCTATATATACTTCAGCGCCCGTCTTTTGCCTGTCTAAAGCCTGAGCGAGAAGATTTACGGACAATGAGCGTTTAAGCTCTGCTATTATAAGCTCTCCGTCCTTTACAGCAGTGATATCACAGTCCTTCACCTCTGCATTTACCTTATATCCCATGTTTTCAAACATATTTTTTACCGGTGCAAAAAGCTCATATTCTTTCAATGTCCAGTCAGCCCTTTATATATTGACGGTAGCGCCGCCGTCGATCTTATACTTTTTGTTGTCGACAGAGATCCATACCGGGATAGCAGAAGGGTTGTACACCATATCGCCTGCGGCGGTGAATCTGAGATTTTTTGCGGCATTCATGTAATCAACTATCTCTATGTTCGTTGCGTACCAGATGTCATCGTGTCCGCCTATGTATTCACAGAAGCCTTCGATGAGATCCCAGTTATTATCGTTGTCGAACTCATAGCTGTGGCCCCATACGTACATCATGTAAAGGTATTGTGTCTTGTGAAGCTCCGAGAAACGCTTTGCGTT
>CAJFNT010000076.1 GCA_904395315.1 uncultured Clostridia bacterium | reverse complement strand
TTTTCTGCGTATAGGAGTAGCATTGGATGTAATAGCTATAATTTTGGCGATTATTGTTCTAATAAAGTCAAAACGCAGACCAATTAAAAAGGGACTGCCCATAGCCGGAATCAGTGTTGCGGCAGTTTCATTGATATTTATGGCAATTATTTATGGAGATAACTTTATAAGTAACTGGAGTGAAGTAAGAAATGTGGAGAAACAGATCGACAACATAGGTCAAGTAACCGTTGACAGCAAAGATTCTATTACGGCTGCAGAAGAAGAATACAAAAAATTATCGGATGAACAAAAAGAAAAAGTTAATAATTACGATGTTCTGACAATGGCAAGATCTGAATATAATACAATACAAAGAGCAGATATGTTAGAAAATGCACGTATTATAGATCTTATAGCATTGCCGGGTGTAGTTGACAGTCACTATAGATATGCACAAGAAGAATATAATGGAAAAATAATTGCATTTACCAGCGATGTCATTGGTATTGGCGATAATTATATTGCTTGTACATTAACACCTCCATATAGAGCAAACCACATTTATGCATCAGAAGGTGTGTATGGGTATGCAGACGAAAGTGATACATTGGCTTATTTTACCGATAATAGTGAAATTTATAATCTGCATGAGGGCGATGAAATATATATTATGGGCAGAATGAAAATAAAATCGAGTTATAGCTATGAGATACATGATGCATATTTACTAACCCAAGAGGAATACGATTTCATACAGAATAAAACGAATGCAGAAAAGCAAGAGGAATATGATCGCCAAAAAAATAAAACGAATGCAGAAAATGCGTCCGACAGCGAATGATCATATACTTTAGGCAGCTTAAACGGCTGCCTTTTGTGTTTTGCAACAGATCATAAAAAAGCTACATGTTATAGATTACCGCCGAGGGGCGGCTGTGTTTTAGGATAATATAAGTATTATTCCTTATATCCGCTTTATGTGGTCTATACGGTAAATAAATCATACAAAAATTTTTGCAAACTTTGAGGGCAAAGTTTTATAAGCCATCAACAGTGTTTTTCAAATATTCATGAGAGAAACAATAATACCATATCTCTAATGAAAAAATTAAAGGAGTTGAAAATTTATGGCTAATAAAACAAAAACCATAAGCTTTCGTGTTGATGAAAGCACCTATGAACATTATTCAATATTAGCTGCCAACAGTAGACGCAAATTAGGTGACTATATTCGTTTACTTCTGGAGGAAAAGGTTTAGAAAGGCGGTATTTCAAATGGCTTTTGAAAATGAATTTTTACGCGATAAGGCAAAAGGAAAATGCGGTGAACAGATAGTATTTGACTACTACAGCAGTATCGGTTGCAATATTATTGATGTTAGTGAAGATAAGGAATATTAGCAGCAGGATATTGATTTTTTAATTGACGGAACAGGCTATGAGGTAAAAACGCAAAATTGTACTTTTGAAAATAAAATCTGCATTGAACTAATTGCAAATGTTGAAAGAAATTATAACGGTTGGTTTTATACTACTTCTGCATAGTATCTTGTTTTTGTTGATAAGGTCAACAGAGTTTTATATAAAATCCGTACAGAAGATTTGCGCGAATACTATTATAAAAATAAATAGAGTATTCAACCGCGGCAGCAGTATAACACATATAAAACAAGCATTATCGCATTTGTTCCAATAGCAGAATTGGAACAAATTACTGAAAGGATTGAAACGTAATGACTGAACAAGAATATTATAAAAAACTCTTAGAATTAAATGTAAGGAATTTAAGGCGCTCTTTAATTCCACACGAAAAATTTAGTCAAAAAGAATTTTTTAAATTTTAGTGAGAATGCTATAATTTTACAAAAGAATATCAGCGCCAGAAGCAACAGGAATTTGAAGCGCAAAAGCAGCTTGAAAAGGAAATCGAAGAAAAAGTCTGTAATTGCGTTGAGGACGCTCTGGAGGACTTTTTGAAAGGTTTTAACGGTAACATCAACATTGAGTTATGAATATGCCCTATAAGCGGTTTAAATGCCGTTTATAGGGCAATTTTCTTTTTGTAAGGGGTGTTCCGTGTGTCGGCTGCCACGCTTTCTATACTATCATATAAAAGCTGTGTAAACAAAGAAATGAATAATATAATATATTTTGATTGATATATAAATGATTTTATCCAGAAGTAAAATGGTTATCAACTTGCGGAAACAGCAAATTAGAAATAGAAACCACTTGATTTTATAGGGGTTGGAGTATGATATTCTTCTTGCTTTGGTGCATCTTTTACTTTCGGATATGAATTCTCTGCTACTGGATTTTTTTCGCTATTTATAATATTATTTGTAGGATAGATATTATTTATTTCTCTATCCTGTGAAAGTATAGGATTTTCGACAGGCGGAATACCTTTTTCGTCAGCCGTAAAATCAATTCCATGGGAAAGATTTTGTGATGATGTTCTGTCACGCGGCAGAGGTATTTCAAAAAATTCGTATCTATTGTTACCTACACACTTTAAATATCCTTTATTCTCCAATATACGGAATTGATCGTAATAAGTGGATCGCGGCATACCTATAGCATCTTCAACGGCTCTTTGTGACAAAGCTAAATTAAAACCATCCGCATTTGATGCGAGATAAAGGTATAGCCGTAATGCATGTGCGCCTAAGTTACGGCTTGCAGCTTGCCAGTTTTCATTCTTGATACAAAGAAAATCTTTTGTGGCTCTATCTCTGTGGATTTTAATTATTCTTTGATTTGGATACGTAGTTATGTTTTTAGGCATAGTACATACTTCCTTTCTGTTAAATTTTTTTGAAAACCTTTTTTAACGATTTTCTGTATATATAATATAAAAAATTATTATAAAAATCAAAAGAGCCTGCTCTGTTTGAGAACGGACTCTTTTGATTGGAAACTATATTTATTCAAGCCGCTGATACAGGCTCTTTGTGCTTATATTGGGTTTCATCTGGCGCGGCTGTTATGCTTATAGTAATGTTATTTACTTCAAGAGTTGTTGTCTCCTTATAATCAGGAAATTGTGCTTTAAACCAGTCACACACATATTTATAAGGGCTTGCAAGCGGCGCAGATTTTCTTTTGACACAATTGAAATGCTCCATTAATTCGCTGCTGTTGGCAAAAGTGCTTATATATTTCTCCATGTTTTTGTATGTAAGTCTTTTGTTATATCTTGGTGTTTTCTGCTTTCTCCCGGATTCTACAACTGTTGCGAATGTAGGGAAGTCCCTCAAAAAATTTCGGTAGATAACGTATTCATCTGAACCGTATATTTTGGCTGCCGCCGCAAATTTATAATTCATGATGAACTTCTTTTCTGCATAATCAATATTGTATCCTCTGTTATTTTTAGCCATAATTATCACTTATCCTTTCTTTGATTCTATATTTTTTTATTCCGATATTGTTGCCTTTTTCTTTCTCTTGGCTATTTCGCCCCAAAATTCCGTTTTTCCTTCATAATCTGCAAATTTCTTGATAAACCAACTGGTCACATAGCGGTGACGATTTTTGTATAAATATGATCTGTCTTTCACTCTTTCGTATTCATTTTTATCTTCCTCATTATTATCCGAGAATTTGTTTATGTATTTTTCCATATTTTCATACGAAAGATAACTGTAAATATTAACCTTATGCACTGTTCTGTTTATCTTTTTTACTTCCATTTTTGCATTTGGAATAATATTTAGTATCTTCATCCATTCAAAGAATTCGGTTGTTCC
>CAJFNT010000075.1 GCA_904395315.1 uncultured Clostridia bacterium | reverse complement strand
TAAAACTCACATTCATCGGCATAATCCCCGTTGTATATATCCTGCTTTGAACGGCTCCCGGCGAATCTGCCTGTTTTAATGCTTACGCCTCCGCCTATCATTATTATCGGTGCATATCCCTGTTTCCACAGCTCCGCTGCAGTTTCTGCCGCCTCCGGATGCGAGCCGCCGACCACCATTATCACATCGGATCGCTGCGGCTCGTCCTCCACGAAATAAAATCGGTTATCGCTTTGATATTTCTGTTCGTCATCCTTACCTCTTGTCTGAAATCATGTGTAGCTTTGCATGCAAATATTTATGTTGACACGCTACCTTTTATTTTCAGCGAGGCAAGTGCTGTATCTATGCTTTTTATGTTTTGCAAGATACTGTCACGTATCTTCGGAACGAATTCATCTGTTTTGATAAATTCCAGAAAATCATTATACGGAAGCCATTTATAGTCAATGATCTCACCTTTCTGCAAACTTATCTGCTCGTTTCCTTCAACAAATGCAACAAAACATTTGTATATCGCCGGATGCTTGACTTCTGTATACGCCAAATAAAGCTATGTTTCCGTCACTATAAGCCCTGTTTCCTCATGTAATTCCCGAATCGCACCTTGCATGGGTGTTTCTCCTTTCAAGATCGACCCTCCCGTGTTTTCCCACTTCAGCGGATATGTTTTATTCGCAGCACGCTGCGTTATCAAAACCTTGCCGTCACTTGAGAAAACATATACTTCAACAACAATATGATATACGTCATCCGGCACTTGCTCATTACGAAACAGATCATATCCCAATTTATTTTCCTTTTCGTCATATGCATCCCATATTTCAATATTCTTATCCATGCTTTTTCTCCATGATATAGCTCTGCACCGTCATTCCACATGACTTATAAAACTCCAATGCCGGTCTATTAAAATCCCACACCATAAGCTCAATGCTGTCAGCTCCGAACTGCCACGCACGCCTCACCGCTTCATTATAAAGCGCCGTTGCTATTCCACGCCTGCGATAGTCTTTTCTTACGCAAATAACCTCTATATATCCTCTTATTCTCGGAACGATACAGAAATTTTTCGACGGTTCTCGTATAGCCATCGTTCATATCCCCGCCAAATCGCCGTCCAATTCCACACCCAGCAAAACATAGTTTTTATTCCGGAGCATTGCGTCAAGATCCCATACCATTGGAGAATCTGATTTTTCAATTTTATTATATATGTCAGGGCGGTTTTTCACATGATGATCATGTACTTCCAACATCAGAATATTAAACTGTTCAAAATCCTTTATTGTTAACTTTCTTATCTTCATTTGTTTCCCTCTCTCTATTTATTTCTCCCCTATCACTTCTAAAAGCTCTTTTACCGAGTCTTGCAGCTTTTCCAATTTTTCATCATCTACTTGGGCAGCCTGTCCCAGCATACCGGTTACAGCTTCGGCAATAGTATCTGCCGTCACTTCGCTTGCAGGCTTATCTTTTAGTTCGTCCTTTATTTGCCTGAACTGCTCCGATGTTACCGGATCTGTTTTAGTCCCACTGCTGATACTCTTTTTAATATCCCTCAGAATCGTAAGAAACGTATGCTTTATCTTCTCCGATTCCGCCTCATGCTGCCCTATTTTCTGTGCTTTTAGGGCTTTTATGTCCTTTTTGATCTCACTTTTATCTTTATCATAATTTTTGTAAAACTCACTCAGCTCAGCAGCGGCAAGGTCTATGATCTCATTTCTGCTTACTATACCGGCAGCGATACTATCGGAGAAATAAGATTTTATCAGATACAACAGATACGGGAAACGCTCGTGTTCAATCAGACAGTTTAGGACATCCATATCTATATTTCCCGACAGAATTGTTTTAACTGCGCCATTTGACAGCCCCAACTCGCTTATATCGTGATTTTTAGGTTCTCTTATTGTAGTCAGACCAAGAATATAATCTGTGGACACATTCAACGCCCGTTCCAGCTCTATAAGAATATTACTGCTTATATTTTTGACTTTTCCGTTCTCAATGCGGCTTAGCTGTGATGGCACTATCCCTGTTATTTCACTCAGCTGCTTTTTCGATAAACCGCGTGCTGTTCTTAAATCACCTATAATTTCTCCTGGTGTTCCCGGCAAATACATACGATCAACTCCTATAATCGCATTATACCATATCCTGTGCAGAAATGCAATATTTTTTAAAATAAGCAGCTTAAAATGCCATAATGCAGTATAGCGATGTGATTTAAAAAATGTAGTATAATGGCAGTATGAAAGGAGGTACTGTTATAAATAAACTATCCAATATAGAGCGTGATAAAAACGATTCTTTGCCGCGCATGACGCCGAGGCAGAAAAACAAAGCCTCTGCGATAATCAAAAAGCTTTGTTAAGCTTTGTTGCAATTATGCAAATGGTGAATGTATCATCTTAAACTGCGACTGTGTGCAGATAAACTCCTGCTCTGTCATATGCAAGTGGTTCAGACAAGCGATACTGCCACAGGATGAAACATTGTTAGCGGAGCTCATAAAACCGCTTAACAGAAAGCGCTGTACCATATGCGGCAAAGCATTTATTGCAAAGTCCAACAGGGCAATGGTAAGTGATAAAGCAACAACTATAAATATCAACACAAAGACCACCAAAGCGGGTAATACATACCTGTACATTGTGATATACGATGAACGATTGGCAGATTTCCAGAAATCAAAATATTTATGGATTTCTACAGGAATGACCGATACACCCCGCAATCGACGT
>CAJFNT010000074.1 GCA_904395315.1 uncultured Clostridia bacterium | reverse complement strand
CCCGAAACGACTTTTGAGACGCTCTGCACACCGTTCAGCTTCCCAAAGCTCAGAACTAAGGCTAAGTTCTGCGCAATCCCGTCAACATCTGGAACAGCAACGGAGGTCACAGCATTCTCGGTAATAACCGACTATGCAAAGGGTATAAAGTATCCGCTCGCTGATTTTGAGATCACACCAGATATCGCCATAGTAGATCCAGCCCTTGTTGCAACGCTTCCCGTTAAGCAGGTGGCATATACAGGTATGGACGCTCTTACACACGCGATCGAGGCATACGTTTCAACACTCAACAGCCCGTTCACGGATCCACTCGCAATAAAGGCAATAGAGATGGTATTTGACTATCTCCCCGCTTCATACGATATGGATATGGACGCAAGAGAGCAGATGCATTACGCTCAGTGTCTTGCAGGGCAGGCGTTCTCGAACGCTCTTCTCGGTATAGTTCACTCAATGGCTCATAAGACCGGTGCTGCATTCTCAACGGGACACATCCCGCACGGCTGCGCAAACGCTATATACCTGCCTTATGTTATAAAGTACAATTCTCACGAGCCTGAGGCTATGAGAAGATACGCGGACATAGCAAGAAGAGTAGGTCTCGGCGGCACATCCGAGAAATCACAGGTCAACGCTCTTATCGAAAAGATAGAGTCGTTCAACCGTTATATGAACATACCGAAAACACTCAAAGAGTTCGGCGTAAACGAGGACGAATTCAAGGAGAAGCTCAACACGATAGCAGAGCTCGCGGTAGGCGACGCATGCACCGGCTCAAATCCGAGAAGCATCACACCGGAGCAGATGGAAAAGCTTCTTACATGCACATACTACGGCACAGAAGTGGACTTCTGATAATGATTTTTACATACAGCGGCAGAGTCATCTCTGCCGTTTTTTTATTGACAGAAATTATTCTCTGTAGCAATGTTTCGTGAGCATTCAATATCTGCATTTTGGCATAATATACAAATTTTTCACTGATTTCTCACATATTTGTCAATTGAAACATGTTAATACATGGTGTATAATATATGTATAAAGTATGAACTGCTGTTTGGGTCCACGCTTTATGCATTATAATGTATGGGAGAAATGTCAATATGAAAAGAATTTTTAGTTTTTTTATTATAGTATGTATGGTATTTTCTACATGCTCTATCAGTATTGCTTCAACAGACAATGCGCCATTCCTAACCTTGTCAAAAACAATAAATGACGATTCTGGTACGAGCATTCCGTATACAAGCAAACCGGTCACGATAACAGCCACATACGACAGCGGAAGCGACGGCGGCACCGATAAGTTTGTCAAAAAATCATGGTTCAGGGTCGAGTCCCTTGACGAAAATGCAAATTTGCAGAAGTTTATAATGAGAACAAAGACAAGGAGTTTGTGATCGATCCGCAATCTATATGGTATCAAAATACATACAGAGCGGACTATGACAAGGATATCACCTTAAACGGCACGTATATTTTCTGCGGCTGGACAGCTGACAACGAGATTCCTGATCTCATAGAAAGGATCGATGTAGACGAGGTGGAGCTTGAGCGTCCGATGGCGGAGCTTGTTATAACACCGTCAGCTGACACATCACAGGGATGTGTCGCAACTGCTGAAGTGAAAAATTTGGAGTGCGGAAAAGATGCTGAGATCGAGCGATACGTGCTTATGAAAAGTGTTGAGCTTCCGCCGGGCTCTTGGCCCGAATCGCTTGCCCCTGAATACTGCAACGAGGTTTATGACGAATATCTTGAAAACAGAGTCAATGAATGGTCAGCCGAAGGACGGGAGATACAGCCGGAAAACGGGATATATAAATTAACGGAATACGGCGATTATATTCTGTTTGTTGAGGATACAAACGGAAGATATTCATATTTCGGCGCCTCAGCGGATGAGATCGAAATCACACCGGCGCCGACGCCGCCATCCGGGCAGACTGTAACGGTACAAGCTCCCCCTGTCAGCCCTTCGGGCGGCGTGGTCGCTTACGGGGATAAAGTCACCATATCCTCGCCGAAGCAGGGGCATATCGCATACTCGATAAACGGCGGCGATTATATTTACTCTTATGAATCATGGATAACCATCGTTATTACTGAGGATACGGAATTAAGAGTAAAAGCATGGATAGATGCCCTTGCAGATGATACAGAATATATAACACCCGAGGCGGTATATACATATACGGTGAATAATACCATTTCCGAGTGTCCATACTCCATAGAAGCGATCGCTATCACGAACGACGCCGGTGAAACACTTACAGAACCGCCGGCCGATACGGGATTCCTTGTGGATGTAACCTTAAAGGAACTAAAGGAGCGGGATGCGCGTGATCAGATGTTCGCGGCTGTTTACGACACGAACGGGAAGCTCCTGAGTCTTGACTATGTGAAGTGCAACCTTGCTGCGGATTCGGAAATTTCGATAGGCTTCTATGTTCCTCCGCAGAATGCAGCTATAGGGAGCATAAAGGCATTCATATGGAGCTCGTTTGATACACCTGAGCCCTTGGCGCAGACAGCCGAACTGAAGTTCTAAAAATATCACAATATAATCAAATATGACTATTAATAGGGGATGGTTAAATTGAAAAAATCAATATCTATTTTTATCGCTATTATGTGTACATTTATATCCTGTTTAGGAGCACACGCAATAGGATTTCGATTTGATAAGATCGAAGGAGACGATTACTTAAGAAAAACCATCATTTATGTGCGTGATTCATCTGAGATATTCGGTGAAGAAACTAAATTCTTTGCCGGTGATTTAAAAGATCCGGATAATTTCTTAATGGACTTGGTATCCGAGTATATCTCAGACTGAGATCGTGTTCGTTTCGTAAAAATCATCGCCGAAAAGGATAATATCCCAATAGAACCGGAAGGTCCTGTAACAATTAATTTTAGCGGTAAAGCGGGAAGCGGTAATATAACCGATTATTTGGGCGAAAACTACAGGGTGTTCAGGATCGAAAATGACAAGTGTGTGCCTTTGACTATCACTGATGAAAATGAATTATCTGTATCTGTGATAAGCGACAAATTCGGGCTGTTTGCTATAATATACGATCCAAACATTCTTTCGGCGCGGTTCTATTTCGATTATGATGATACACTGTATTACGAGAAAACAAATATCCCATTTTACTTTAATGAGCTTGATATTGAGCAGCCGAAAAGAGACGGCTATGTTTTCACAAAATGGACAACATGGAACGACCCGGATGAATACGAATACGGTCCGGTATTGACCTTATATGAGGGGGATCGAATATATGGAGAATGGTATGCGAACTGGGAAAAAGCCGACGGATATACTCCGCTTTCGATAACACTTTCCGCCCCGGAAGGGCTCGTCAAGGGCAAAGAAGACGGAAAGGTCATAGAGATCACGACGTCGGAAGGTATATTGGATAGTGCAGATGAAAGCCGATGGACGATCACAGGACTTGACGGAGTTACCGTCTCTGACACTGAGCAAGCAGATCCTCAGACGGTCCGCCTTACTCTTTCCGGAAGCAGCTCCGATATTGCAACCGACTCAGAGCTTGGGGTGTCCTTTGACAGCAGTCTGCTTTCCGATACGGATAAGCTGCAGCTGAATCCGAACGGCACAGCAAAATGGACATATAACACCGATAATACGATAACCGTTAAAGGGCAGGCATACCAAATACGCGGTCTCACAGTCACGGACTTATCCGGCAGCGAGCTTGACAGTATTCCTGAGGGGTCAGGATTTAATATCAATGTTGATGCTGCGAAGCTGAAAGGGCACTCGGAGGAAGATAAAATAATAACCGCAGTTTACGGAGCAAACAACGAGCTTTTGTATCTTGACAGCGCTGCCGCAGCATTCGGCGAAGACACGGAACACACATTCACTTTTGAGATACCGCCTCAGGATGCAGCTGTAGGCAGCGTAAAGGCGTTCATATGGAGCTCGTTTGATACACCTGAGCCCTTGGCGCAGACAGCTGAACTGAAGTTCTAAAAGCAAATATTTCCCGGATTGTTATAATCTTATATTTTCAGATATCATCATTTGGATCAACCTATCTATTAGGGTGGCACAAGAGAAATTATTGTCGACTGAAATAAACAACCATCCCGCGAAAAGAATAAACCTTCCGCGGGATGGTTGTTTATCTCCGCTTTCCTCTTGAAAGATATATTATTCTATTTTTCTAAAAAACGCTGCATTATAGCTGCTGTCTCAGCACGTGTAGTGCTCCCCAAAGGATCGAGTATATTATCACCTTTGCCGGTGATCAAGCCATATCCAACTGCCCAGCACATGCTTTCTTTTGCCCAGCCGGAAATAACTTTTGCATCGGCAAATACGGTAAGGTCTCCTTTATCATTTATATTCATGCCTTTGTAGTCCGCATATCGGCTCATGATCGCTGCCATTTCCTCACGAGTGATATTCCTTTCCGGCTCAAATTCGTCATCGGAAACACCTGTAACGATCCCCTTCTCCGATGCCCAGCTGACAGCATTCGCATAATACTCATTTTCAGCTATATCATCAAAATTCAATATATTGTTCGTTTGCGGCTGTCCCTCCGCTCTGTAAAGTATGGTGACAAACATAGCGCGTGATATATTTCCGTCGGGATCGAATACTCCGTCACCTGTACCGTTCATCCACCCTTGGTGATATGCTTTTCTCACACTGTCATAGAACCAGTCATCCTTTTCGACATCGTAAAAGCAAATGATTTCACCATGATCGAAAAGTCTAAGATTTTCATAAAAACGATCTGGATCAAAAACACCATATCCGCTTTCTTCATCATATCCAATTTCACAGATATCATCACAGCTGGCTTTCATAAGATATCTTATCTGATATGGCGCAAAATACGGATATTGTTCAAGCGCTGCCGCCGCGTGAGCAGTGATTAAGGCTGCTGAATATGATGTGCCGCTTACCACTTCATAATCATCAGCGTTTTTTATAGATGCCGCTTTTAGATCCTCACCGTATATAAGCACATCAAGTCCTCTCCCTCGTCAAGAAAACTCTGTCGGGTGATATTCATTGTCATGGCTTCCCACTCCGATGACCGTTTCATACGATGCCGGATAATATACTGCCTCGCCGCTGTTACCGGATGCTGACACAACTAATACATCATTTTCCTCAGCATAACCTACCGCTTTTTTCAAGCGTTCATCATCCGCAGTTACTCCGCTGCTTATATTGATAATTTGACAGTCATATATATCTATAGCATCGTATATCGCATTACAAATTGATTCAATCCCTCCGTTTAGCACAGCACCTGAAGCAAGTTTTGTGTAATATACAAGCGGCACAATGAAGCTTTCCTTGCACGGCGAAGTTATTTCTCCGTCAATCGTTCCTATAATAAGACTTACTACTCTTGTTCCATGTCCGATATTGTCCTCTATATTATTGCTTTCTAAAACATAATTTTTGCCGTTAAGTATTTTTTTACTGTTTAAAATTCCTTCCTTTTCTTTTACGCCTGTATCGATTACTCCGATCTTTACAGAGGCGGCGCATGCCGCCTCTGTAAAGAAAACAAATATCAACGATAAGATTATTATAAACTTCTTCATGTTTTATCTATTTTCTAATAATGCGTATATCAGTCTTGTAAACATCGTTGCAGCTTCTGCGCGTGTCGCTACTCCCTGCGGCCTAAAACTTCCATCCTCGTATCCGACTACGATTTCAAGGTTCTTAACAGCTTCTACAGAGTCATACGCCCAATCACTTATTAATGCATCATCAGTGAATTTATCACCGGTTTCAGCCGCTATATTATAACCTTCATACTTCATATAACGGTCTATCATTGCGCAAATCTGTTCACGGGTGATTTGGTCATCCGGCGCAAAGTGATCTGTGTCATATCCTTCAACAATGCCGTTATGCGCTGCCCATGAGACATATTCCTCATACCATGAACCGGCCTCGACATCAGTAAATCCGTGCTTATCATACGTACCCAAATTACTATGCATTCTACCAAGCATTGTTACAAACATTGCTCTCGTAAGATTTCCGTCCGGCTCAAACAGACCATCTCCTACACCGACTACGATTTCTCTGATCGATGCGAAATCCACATAATCATATGCCCAGTTTGATTCCGTCACATCCTCAAACCCGGTACCATCGGCCGTAATGATCCTGTACTCTGCGCTGACAGGAGCAATGAACTTAAATACACCGTCTATCACAGCAGACTTTGCAACTGTTTTATATGTTTTTCCTCCGTCTGTGCTGTACTGTGCAACCACACTATTTATATTTTCAACGGAGGTTGTCATATTGTATTCAACGAATTCGCCTTCATCCGCATATAGCGTTGCTATAATATCTGTTGTTGTGACCACAGGGCGTCCGCCGCCTGATCCACCGCTCGGACGGCTGCTGTTGCGTGTCTTAAAATGCGCGGTTGCATGTACGATGGAATCAGGCATAATAAATTCGATTGTGGATTTTGATGCGTCTTCCACAGTCACACCGTCAAGTTCCCAATGTGAAAACTGATATCCGCTTTCAGCTTGCGCGGTCAATGTGACCATATCACCCGGCGAATATTCGCCTCCTCCAGTTACAGTTCCTCCGACGGTCGAGCCTACTACAACAGTATTACGGGATGTGTTTTCAAGTGCTCCGAATGTTATGCTCGCAGTCATAGGAGCTACACTTGTAACATTAAACTGCCCTACCACATAACCTTCACTTTGTTTATCTAATGTGATCTTTCCATTTTCGTCAACAACAACGTTTCCCGTTACAGGATTTACGGACCAATGAACAATATCATCGTTAATTGTGAATCTTCCGTTTGGAGTCTGCGCCACAAGACTCAACTGCCCTTCATTCACATCTCCTAAGGTGCTGATATTTTTGTTTGAATAAAGAACATCGTTATAATAAACATCAACGTCCTTCACCTTGCTAAGTCCCGCATGGTTTATCTTTGCCTCATGCTCTGAAGTGTTTCCTGCTGCGTCCGTTGACGTTATTTTTATGTCATGTGTCGAAACACTCTGATCGATCATTAAATCAAAGCTGAAGCAGCCATTCTCATCCATACCTGCATTTAATTCACTAAACGGTACATTATCTGCCGTAACAGTTCCATCTATCTCAATTGTAATATATGTATCAAGATCCGTGATACCTGTTACAGTAAGTTTTCCATCCTCACCGAACAGAGAACCGTTTATTGGCGAGCTTATGATCAGACGCGGCTCTGTTGTATCGACTGTGAACTTATGCTTATGCGAGAACGAATCTTTTGTTTCATCGACTCCCCATATTTCAAGCACATAGTCGTTGTCCGGAAGATCGGTAAACGGGATCGTTATATTGTTGGTATCAGTAAACTCACCGTAATATCCTTCTCTGCCTTCTTCGTACCCATTTGCTATGCTCCAAACGCCCGTGATCTTTTCATCCGACGAAACGGTAAATGTGACATTCCCATCTGCAAAAAGTGTCCCGTCTTTATCTGATGACACAGACACATTTGCCGGGGTAGGAGAGTTAAGCGTAACAGCACCGCTGATCACTTCTTCGCCAATTACCCGGTATGAACCGGCGTCTGCAGTATTTTCATAATACGGGCTTACTCCAAGCTTATATCTTTTACCGGACTCCAAACCAACTTCAGCAACTTCTCCTTCGATGATATTTCCTTCCTCATCATAGGCTGGCACATCAAATCTTCCACCAACGATGAGCGAGTTATTT
Source organism: uncultured Clostridia bacterium (assembly GCA_904395315.1). Taxonomy (GTDB): domain Bacteria; phylum Bacillota; class Clostridia; order UBA1381; family UBA1381; genus Ornithomonoglobus. The sequence continues at coordinate 1,497 of CAJFNT010000074.1, read as the reverse complement.
TCAATACTTGCCTTTGAAATCTCCACGCCCGTGAAATCTGTTAAGCTTCCATCCTCATTATACACGTTTACAATATAGCCAGAAACATCATCCGGAACATCTTTAAGCACTGCCGCAATGCTGTAGTCTCCTGCGTTTTCACATGAGGCTATATCAGCCGCGGGAGGCTGTTCGGGATTTATATAAGAAAGCTTATTATCTGTAGCAACAGAATTGCTTACGACATTTTCCTGTGTATACACCGCTCTTACATAATAATCCCCGCTTTGCAGTCCTTTCGGGATATCGAATATCGCCGATCCGGAAGAGAGGTCTGCCGGATCCGTATATACGCCTAAAAGCATATCACTATCCGTGCTGTTTTCACTTACGGTTTGCTCTTTTGTCAGATAAAAGCTTATCTTGTCGATCTCGTCTAAGTTTGCGCCGCTGTATGACACATTTATCTTGCCATCACTGTTTGACGCCGTAACCGTGCTTACTTCCGGAATAGGCGCAACACTCAAGATCGTGATATCTGTCGCAACAGGCGTTGTAATATTGTAGGTTTCATTTGTACCCTTGCTCGATGTAACAGCCAGCGTTGCCATTCCCTCATTGAATGTAATGTTTGCGTTTGCATCCGCATCTGGATACAGCTTGATATTTGCAGGAAGGCCGCTGATATGTGAATACAATTCCTTTGCGTGTTCAAGGCTTTCGGCAGGATAAACAAGCGTCATTATCTCATCCGTGTTTCCGCCGATCGTTACCCTGTGCTGCATTCTGGTGTCAAGCGACTGAACGGCAGACTCTCCCAATAAAACAGGCGCCGCATTCAAATCTGAAACGAGCTCAGCCCGCGCTCCTGGACAAACATTTGTACCGATCTTCATATAAACATTCTTGCCCGCTTTTTCGTCATACCCTAAAAGAACAGGCTCGAGTCCCTGAAGCGACGGAAGCAGCTCCGGATATGTCGGCTCTGTATCACCGACTCCAACACCGAAATCAAAACTATCTTCATCTCCCCAATAATAAACAACGCCAAGTCCTACGCCTATAATCTTTAATGCGCCCCATACCTTGTCTGTGCTTATCCCGACAGACGCATCGGCTATATTGATTCCTCCTATCAATCCGACATAATCAGGTATACGCACCATAACTTTTGCAAACGCTTCAAAGAATACATCATCGTTATCCTTTTGATCAACAACAATATATCCTCCGCCAGTTAGTATCTGGAATAAATCAACATTTATAGCAACATGGAAATACCACGTGGGCAGCCACTGAAGTTTCAACCCCGCATACGGAACGACCGGCGGCGAATTTGGAACGGAATCAAGCCGAAGATCTGACATAGAAAGGCTTACTCCCTGCAGGCTGAACATTCCGTCCGCCTGGCATGACAATACCTGGATCACTTTTACATAAAGCCTGAGCATAAGCTGCAGAGTAGGAAGCTTATCCCTTACCATAATGGTTTCATACAGATTATCGAAGCCTCCACCT
>CAJFNT010000073.1 GCA_904395315.1 uncultured Clostridia bacterium | reverse complement strand
TGACGGCAATTCAAGATCATCAGGATCTATCCTTCCTCCAAAATGCATATTCAGAAGATCTTTTTGCCTTGAGATCTCTATAACATAACTCATATTTTTATTATAGAGATGAAATCTGTTATTCTTTAATGTTACAGGCATTATCTGCCACCTCCAAATATTTTTCAGGGTTCCTATCCGATCCAAATTTTAATTCTACTGAGAATTTGAACTGTCCCTTGACTTTAGTATCCTCTCTCGGCTCAGGTCCGCAGCTGTTAGACCCTAAACCGCTCTGAGCATAGTCTATGCAATATATCGTTTTGCCACATTCTTCAAGCTCGTAATTGTGTTTTTTTTCGGTAAGCTCTTCCTGTGTATAATGCGAGGCATTGAAGGAAAAACTATTGCCTTCCGCTCGTACAATTGAATTCCCATTTGCAAGCTCCGCATACCTGCATCCACATCTGCTCCCGTTCTCCTGAGGAAAAATGTAGTCCTCATGCATTGCATTTACCGTTGTATCAAACACTGCGGGATACGATGAAGCGTGCTTATCCGGATAGCTCTCATAAGGTCCCATACCATAATATCTTACTTTCGAAAAGTTTTTATCAAGACTCATTCTCAGACCAAATCTCGGAAGAAACGGCATCTTCTCATTCACAGAGCATTTTGCATCAAGACTGAGCGTTCCGTCCGAATATATCCTCCATTCAGCATCAATATCGACTATCCTTGAAACAGCCGGGGAAACAATACCTAATAATGAACGTATATAAATATATTTTCTATCCGAATTCACCTCGGTTTTGTAAACCCTTGAATATGCTTTATCATAACCCTTCTGGATCCATTTCGGTTTTATGTACATATCATTATCGACCGGTGCACGCCATATGTTCCATGATAAATCTGTATCTATATCTTCAGTTGTAACATGGAATATTCCTGTCACCCTGCTGTATTTATATTTGAATCCACATCCGATTATACTGATCTCAGAAGCCGATTCGCAACACGTAATATCAAAATCTTCTTGATGCGTGGGTCTGTCTTTATCCGATGACTCTCTTATAGTAATAAAATCATGACCCAGAATATGTCCCGCTTTCAGCAACGGCATTGTTTCTTTTATTTTGTAAACATACAAAATTCCCACATTGTCTCTTTCACCGCATTTGAATCCCGGGAGTGATCTTGCGCATTTCATTCTCGGTGACGCATTTAGATCTATACTTCCAGAAGAATCGGGAATACCGTTTATATATACAGTATACTGTACTTCAATACCGCTGAGATCTGTATAGCAATAGCGATTCTCAAATATCACCTCATTTTCTCTCAAAACTGCCTTTATCGGCTTGATCATATTTTTATATTCCTTCAAAGCAGTGTGCGGTGTTCTATCAGGATATACCATGCCATCCACGCAAAAATTTCCATCATGGGGATATTCGCCATGATCTCCTCCATAATAATATATTTTCCTTCCGTTTATCTCGCCTTTATAAATAGCATGATCACACCATTCCCACACAAACGCACCAAAAAAACCCTCATACCTGTCCATGCGCTCGATATAATCCTCCAGTCCCCCAGGACCGTTTCCCATAGAATGTGCATATTCACAAAGCATGAACGGCTTTGCATTTTCCGACTCATTAAAATACTCATCTATCTGAGCAGGCGATGCATACATAGGGCTTACCATATCTAACGGCGGCATCTCCTCTACATCGTCTTTGTAAACATTTTCATAATGCGTAAGTCTTGTATCATCATATTCTTTTACCCAGCCAAGCGCCTCCTCAAAATTTCTTCCCCAGCCTGACTCGTTTCCAAGTGACCATATCAACACGCTTGTACGGTTCTTATCACGTATAACATTTCTCTGTACTCTATCTGTAATTGCTCTGCGAAACATGGGCATATCCGCTATCATGCAGGCGTCCTTTCTGTCATAATCAGAATACAGAACCCCGCAGCCATGCGCTTCAATATCACTTTCCGCTATAACATAGAATCCAAAAAGATCACACAACTCCGTAAACCACGGCGCATTGGGATAATGGCTGGTGCGTATCGCATTTATGTTGTGCTCCTTCATAAGTCTGAGATCTATCATTGCCTGCTCACGGCTTATCGTGTATCCTGTGACAGGGTCACTGTCATGGCGATTGATCCCATACATTTTTATCCGCTCTCCGTTAAGATACACTATACCATCCTTTACTTCAATCTTTCGTATACCTATGCGCTGCGCGATGACCTCCCCCTGCGATTCAAATATGAGAGTATACAGATATGGCTTTTCCGCATTCCATAATATCGGTGACTTTAAACGTAATCCGCATTGCCCACCGTCAGTATCAGCAATACACACCGGCTTGCCGCCGTCGTACAATTCGACATGAGCTTCCGCTCCATCTGTCTTTATTTCTATTGTCCCATCAATATTTGTCTTTATGAAAAAGTCTCGTATATGATCTTCCGGTCTTGCCAGTATATATACATCACGAAATATGCCGCTCATACGAAACTTATCCTGATCCTCAAGATAACTGCCTTCACACCACTTGAGCACAAGCACACAAAGAGTATTTGTTCCTTTTATAAGCTTGTCTGTTATATCAAACTCGCTTGTTGAATGCGACACCTGACTGTATCCAACAAATCTGCCGTTAAGCCACACATAAAAGCATGAATCAACACCCTCAAAATTGAGATAATACCTTTCACCTTTCGCAGTGCTAAGATCAAACTCTCTTACATATGCGCCGCATGGGTTGTCAATAGGCACATACGGCGGATCGAACGGAAACGGATAGCGAATATTCGTATACTGATTTTTATCATATCCCTGCATCTGCCAACATGATGGCACCTGTATCTTATCAAATGCCCGCCATATATCATTCGTTACAAAATCCTCACATTTATAAAAGCTTTCGTAATATCTGAAATTCCAGTCACCGTTAAGCATAAAAAATGACTCAGACTCTTCACGGCTAAAACTCAATGCCGCTTCTCTGCTTCTGCACGGGATATAATATGCTCTGTTTTCCTCACATCCTACGTGCAGTGTATTAGGATCTTCAAAATAACGTTCTATCTCCATACAAATTCCTCCAAATATACCGATATGAACATTTATAATATCTTCTTTGAAAATAGTATCGCTGCTCAAGTAAAATTTATCTGAAATTTTACCCACACTGCCTGTTATCAGGTATTTACTCCCGGATCTATGCCTGTTCCTATGAGTCCGGCCAATGCGAAATCACGCGGATTGCGCCTTATTAGATAATCTATGTATGACGCTATCATATTTGCGCTTAACATATAACCTGATGGAGTCATATGCCCGTTCAAATGAAAATTATATTTAAATTCTTCATCATATACCGGTCCGTATTTATATAGATCTATAACATACGAGCCTTCAAACAGTTTCGTAAAGCCATACAGGACCTCACGCTCCTCTTTTTTTCGGAGCACAGCTTTCTCATTATCGGATGAATGTTTTGGTTCTATCACAAAAAACAGTTTTGCATCTGGGCTTATTTTTTTTACTCTTTGGATTATCTGACCATAATATCCGGCAAATGTTTTCTTATTATTTGTGTGATCATCAAGATCCACATCCGATACCGAACCTGTCTCATACTCCTGCCATTTATCGTTTGCGCCAAGCGCTATTATATAAGCCTGTGATGCAAATTTTGCAGCCCAAAATCCGTTTTCATCGGCGAAACTTTCACAATACTGCTTAGCCGTCATGCCGCCTCGAGAAAAATTATACACCTTGCTGCCCGTCATTCTGGCGATGTATTGTCCCCACGAGTATTCATACATGTCATAATAATGGTGTGTGCCATCTTTTCCGACTGTCTCAAACTCACCTGATGATAGACTGTCGCCTATACAACATATAGTTCTGAATATGCCGCAAAAGCCACCGTTATAAGCAATTTTATCCAATGGCTTTTCATTTTCCTCCGCATAATAATTATTAATATCCACTTACTGTTCCTCCTTGTTATCCCAGATAAGTATATACATATTCTTGTAAAAAAGATATTCAAGAGCAAGCTGAGCCTGAGTCCCTCGTTTTCCGGTGCAGCAATATGTTATTATCGGTGTCTCCTTATCCGGAACATAATTTTCTATTTCTCTGTATATAGACGTATGTGGTATATTTATTGCACCATCTATATGAGATGATCCAAACTCTTCCCTGCTTCTGACATCGATAAGCACAGCACCCTCTCGACTTAATCGCAGAGCCTCATTGTAATCTACATACTTAGGTCTCCACCATTCCCACCTATTATCCGGCTCCAGGTCCCCGTTTATATCCTTTGGCTCAGCGCTGTCTGTTCTTTTTATTGTAAAGATCTCCGCTCCATGCGGTTCAACATCCGCAGACAAACAAGCTCCATGCTTTTTTTTGAAAATATCATAAACGTCTATAATATCATCCAGTTCTGAAAGATCCATATATAACTTTTTTTCACTTCTATTAAGGAATGCTACCGCCGCCATGTTCTCTCCTGAAAGTGGCTTATACCATACTTCTCCCACAAGTTCTTCGTTTTCTCTGTATTCTTTTATAACGTATGACTGCATGCATCGTTCATCCTGATTGATCGCTATAAGTTTCTTATTTTTTAACAAATCAAGAGCTTCATTCTCTATTTTGGCAAGATCGCATCCTATGATAAGAGGAGTAGACAGCATACACCACATAATAAAATGAGTTTTTTCTTCTGTTTCTGTAAGTCCATTTCCAATCTGCATCATATCAAGATCATTCACATGTCCAGGAGAGCAAAATCTTCTCAATGGCTTCACATTATCTATCTGATTCAGTATCGACTTGAAATCCGGAGTTATGTCCGCTCCCGTACGCCATGAATCCGCAATAGCTACAGCCCACTCACCCGGGAAATGCCATCTGCATATATTGAAAACAATAGATTTTCCAGTACGCGCTCTTATATCTTCTATTATTTTAGCTATTTTGGTATACTGATCCTTATCATTAAGCGCCAATCTTATACCTCCGCACCAGTCGACCTTTATGAAATCAAAATCACATTCAACAAGAAATCTCTCAAGATCCTCTCTTTCATGTTTATAAAGACCTACTCCATCGCCATTTTTTCCCTCATTGTCATAATAATATGCACAGGTCCTATCACCTCCCTCTGTATATATACCAGCTTTTAGCCCGTGCCTGTGCGCATATTCTGCTACAGACTTTATACCGTTAGGAAATCGCTCTTTATGAAACAATAGTTCGCCATTCTCATTTCTTCCTCCAAAGAAGCCATCGTCCATATTTAAATATGTATAACCACACTCGGCAAGCCCTGTTTCAACGAGCAAATCAGCTTGTCTTTTCATCTTCTTTTCACTTATATCCGTTCTAAAGCAATTCCATGAAGCCCATCCCATAATGGGAGTTTTTCTGTATATACCGCTCATATTTATTCCTCCGTAGTCGCCTTTCTATTTCCGATCAAAATGAATATAATGCCCGTAGCGCAAAGCACTATCTGAGCTGCTGTCATAGCTGCCCATACACCGTCAGTCCCTAATATTCCTGAACCTATATATAAAAACAGCGGTGTCAGCATCAACGGATCAAGATATACAAGTATATTCGATATTCTTTTCTCGCCGCAAGCGTAATAGTATGCACATATAAACTTTGCCGCAGCTTTAAACGGATACGCAAACGCATATATTATAAATCCGGTATCCATCATTTTTTCTGCAGTTTCCGAAACAGAGAAAAGTCTAGGCATGTATTTTATCATGAGTGGAGTTAGCATGATGAACAGGAACGATGTAATACCCAATATAAAAACTCCATACTTCACAGCTTTTTTTCTGATTTTCTCATCACCGGCTCCGCATGAGTAACTTATGATAGGTTGAACCCCGTCACATACTCCCTGAAAGATATAATCAAATGTATACACAGCATAACTCATCACCGCATATGCGCTCACCGCCGCCGTGCCTCCGCTTTTCAGCGCAAAAAAATTTGTGAGCAGCAACACCAAAGACGGCACAAAATTAAGTCCGAACGGCGCCGCTGCGCTTTTCAATATTTCTCCGGTAGATAAAGGACTCACACCGGCGCTGCAATCCTTTTTTATAAGCGCGTATCCTGCAACAGCTATCACCGCCTGTGATATCACAGTCGCGGCCGCGACTCCTTTCATCCCCAAACTTTTCGCAAGACCCGCATCTAAAACTATATGTATTGCAAGTCCTATTATTGAAAGCGTCATTCCTTCGTATGTCTTGCCATCGTTTCTAAGAAGCGCCAATATACCCGCGCCACAGATCTGCGCGACTGCACCTCCGCCTATCACAAGCGCGTAATCCGATGCAAGACTGAAAACTTCTCCTTCCGCACCCATTATCGAAAGAAGCACGCCACGGAATATATATAACAAAACACTTGTGAATATACCAAACAACAGTAAAAATACCATTGCAGTATTCTTTATATTCTCTGCCCGTTTTTCTTCCCGCATACCTCTTAATCGATTCAGAATAACTGCTCCTCCGGTTCCCGCACCGGTTCCGGCAGCAGCTGCAAACGCAACTATAGGCCATACTATATTGATTGCAGCCAAACCATTGTCACCCATGATGTTTCCTATAAACAACCCGTCTATATTAGCATTCGAACCAACGACCACCATAGATATAACAGATGGAATGATATATTTCGAGAACTTAAATCTCATCAAGCGATTCCTCAAGCTGCGATATATCGTCTATCACCATAGCAGCACCTTTCTCTAAAATTTTTTTATCTTCACTGTCAGACGCCACCCCCACTACAGTGATACCGCCATTTTTTGCAAATTCAATATCTGTAAAAGTATCTCCCACCATGATTATCTCATCAGGAGCTAATCCAAATTCTTTTTCGATATGATATATGAAATATGGATCCGGCTTTGTTTTTCCTTCCCCATCATCAGTAAATACACCATTAAAATATCCAGATATATCAAGCTCATCAAGACATCTTTGCGTTATCTCATATCCATCTGTAGTCACAAGAAAAAGTAATATTCCTTTTTTCTTGAAACTCTCTATGACTAATTTTATATTGTCACATGTTGGAACTATTTTCCCATATTTTATACACTTTTCAAAAGCTTTTCGCGTAAAAGAATTTATATCGTCAGGCAAATATCCTCTATATTTTTCTTTGATAACGCCTCCAAACGCATCAGCTATATCAGAATATGTTCCCGAACAGAGTTTTCCATTTATCCCATCATAAGCTCCAGCCGCACGCATCATTTCTTCCACAGTTACTCTTTCGCATCCATACTTGTCAAGGATTAACTCCGCCGCCGCTCTTGTAACCGGCATCCAAAATTCTTTGAATTTTATCAAAGTTCCATCTTTATCAAATATAATGCTCTTTATTTTCATAATTCTATCTCCATATTGTCATATGCTGTTTGGACCTTGTATGGTCTGTTTATATTTTCCATGTATATACACAACTCCTTATGTGTCATTCCCATTGCTTCTATATGTGAAATATACACCCTTGTATTTTTACTTATCGCGCCTATGCTGTACAATATATCTGCATTTTTTAAAAACAGTGTCAAATCCATATGTCCGCAATTTTCTCTTATATAATTTTCACTTGGAAATGTACACTCGGTGATAAGAACATCAAGATCCGTCCCCCGCAGCAATTCAAGTGCCTCATCGGAAAATCCTCCTGTATCCAACGCGTAAAACAACTTCTTCTCTTCTTTTTTTATAAGGAAGTTGCTGCCATTTTTCTCAAATGAAGTCTCATGAAGTGCTTTTACCGGCGTAACGATACAATTGTTTATTCTATACTCACTATTCATGTTAAGTTTTACTATATTAATATTCTCGGGGGCAAGACATGTTTCACACCCCTTTGTCAGAAGTGAAGTCATATAAAAATCTGTAATGAATCGATATGCATCGCCTACAAGGTACACATTCAATGTATGATGCTCATTGCTACGTCTCACAAGTCGCTCCCACATCATTGTATAATTGATATGGTCATCATGCATATGTGTATAAAGGACATGTTCAATTTCTGCAAAACATGCATCATAAAGAAACGACTGTGCAAAAAAATCTGCGCCGATATCTATTGCCATCTTATCATCAAACAAAAATGAAGATCTGGTCCTTATTTCCTGTCCCTTAAATTTTCGCGCATTCTCACATATCCTGCATCTGCAAAACGGATTTGGTGTTCCACCTCCGGCGCCTGTTCCAAGAAATTTCATACAAAGCCTCCATATCATATTTAAGGATCGTGTTCCCGGAAAATTTTTCACATCCCAGGAACAGATCCAATCCAATCAGCTTGCTTTTTCAATAGATACCGTCATTATACCGTTGCCATAATTTACAGTTATGTCGTATTCACCATCGGACTTGATGATAAATGCATCTTCAAGATTATTTACATGTATCGGGAACAGTCCTTCTATAGTTCTGGAATATTCCTCAAAATCTTCAAGTGTGACATCCTCAACTGTCATTTCCGCGCTATATTCATCCTCCGAGGTCTCCGTTACAGTTCCGAAAGTTGGTATCGGTATACGACTCAACATATCAGTGTCATCTGCTGCATTGTCAGGCTCTTCTGTTAACTCAGGCTCCTGTGTTGAGTCGGGTGCCGGAGTTACAATAAGCTCTGGTCTGAATTTTTCAAACATACGCTCTGCTATAGCAACGGCCTGTTCTCTGGATGCGGTATCCTTCGGTCCGAACAAATCATCTCCGATGCCTGAAATTATGCCGTTCTCACTCATAAAATATACAGCGTCTCTTGCCCAATCCGATATCTCTTCATCATCGTTAAATAACTGTGAATATGTCGGTGTCGGCTCACTATCCTCAACCAAATAATATACCCTTGCCAACATCGTAGCAGCTTGTTCTCTCGAAAGATACGAATTTGGTTCAAAAGTGGTATCTGTTACACCATTTGTTATACCTGCAGCATATGCCTTAAGAACATCCCGGTCGGTAGTATCCGTAAACGGATTATACGATGCCGCTTCTGCATCTGTGTCACTCATTGCATCATAAAGTCTAACTGCAACAGCCGCAAACTCAGCACGCGTCACCGGCAGTGACACATCCGATATCTCTATAACATAGGGCATGATATTGTTTGCCTCCGCGCTTCTCAATGTCTCCTCAGCCCAGTCTGATTGACCTGTATAGGCCAGCACGCTTGTTCCAAGCAGCAATCCGCAAACTGTTATCGACAAAATTTTCATTCTATATCTCCTTATTTTTCAGGGACATTTCCGCAATGATATAAATGAACTGTATCTTTAACATTATTCATCTTATTTCCTGACACAGAAACATAGCTCGCATTGCCTATATCCGCGATCACTGCGCCTGACGATGAAAAATCGTTGTCCCTTATAACTATTTTTCCGTGATAATATTTATCCTTTTCCATAAATGCTCTCGGAGTAGTATGTATTATCTTACTGCCCCAAGGTCTATCTGTATATATACAGTTATCAAAAACATTCTTTTCTATGAACAGCTCACCTACGCCTCCGGATTCATACCAATACGAACAATCGCTCTCAAGCAATATAGCCGTTCCATTTATTCTAAAATAGTTGTTCCGTATGACCGTCTTTTTCTTTGAACCGATCAATATGCCTCGTCCGCGGTTATCAGCAAAGCAGCAGTTCTCAATAAGCACTTCCGGATAAAAATCGATGCTGTCTACTATATCATTCATTCTTATACCGTTTGTTCCATCTTTGAGAACAAGCTCGGTGCATTCCGTATTTATCACGTTTACTTTTAGTACAGTCTTGTTAATATACGGTATAAGGCTCCCGTCTTTTAGCACAGATATCAAGCAGCCGTCATTAAAAATTCCTATACCTCTGCATTGATAATGTGAATATTTAATATATATTGAATGATCAGTTACCTTCAATATTCGTGTAAACGCTCCGTGTATATTCACACCGTCATCCAGCTGATATTTGAAATCACAGTCAACTATCCTTATCTTACCATAACATCCCACAAAGTGTGATGCATCAGCATTTGCGGAAAACATATGATCTTTATAATTATCTGTTCTGCACCGCTTTAGTGTGACATTGCCGCATTTTTGTGCCATATACGCTATGCCATAACATCGATAAACACAGCAATCCACAAATGTGACATCTCTGCAATCTATCGCAAGCAGTGCATTAGCATATCTCTCTGCGGCTATAAGAATAACCGTATTCCCGACCCCCGGTCTTCTTTCTGGTGAATAAATACGGATCTTATCACCGGCAATATTCTCATTTCTATGATACAAGAAATCATTCCCGAAGCACTGTTCACCTGTCGCAAAAAGCTGTGTTTGGGGATCTTTTTCCACACACGAGTAAACGAGATCTCTCATACCTTGTTCATTTTCATGATACAGCAATCCATTATCATATACAAACTGCCGTTCTCCGCGCGGTAAAAGATCTATATGATCCTCTCCGCTGTCAACAACACTGTATTCGGAATTGTTTGT
>CAJFNT010000072.1 GCA_904395315.1 uncultured Clostridia bacterium | reverse complement strand
TTTCCTCCTCATGCGTACACTGCGCTATAAGTCCGCGCTCCTTAAGTACGTCAAACACATTTTCAGACATCGATCTCCTCCTCTGTTATCGGCGCGACAAAGCGCAGCCGTAATTAATTGTTAAAGTCTGTACAAACAATTGTATCACTCTTTTTCCCGCATGTCAATACCAAACGTGGAAGTTTATTGTTGTTTAACAAACCATGCGATCATCAAGCCCTGCCGCTGTATTTTCTTACGATATCCGCAAAATACTTATGCACTGACAGGTCATCGTTCAGCTCAGGATGAAACGCAGTCGCAAGCATATTTCCCTGTCTCGCTGCCACGATATGACCGTCTACCTCAGCCAAAGCCTCGGCATCTCCATAAACGCTCTCAATATACGGCGCGCGGATAAATGTCATAGGTATTTTACCTATACCTTTAAATTCAGCTTCCGTGTAAAAGCTTCCGAGCTGACGCCCGTAAGCATTCCGTCTTACTTTCATATCCATCGTTGCGAAACAAACAGTATCATCATTCGATATTTCTTTTGCAAGCAGTATGAGGCCCGCACATGTTCCAAACACAGGCATTCCCTGATCTATACGCGTTTTCAACGGTGTATAAAGCTCAAGCTCATTCAATAATTTACTCATTACCGTACTTTCACCGCCGGGGATAACTATGGCGTCATACTCACATTCGATATCACTTTTTTTGCGGATCTCAAAAGTTGATATCCCCAGTTTGTCAAACATTTTTTCATGCTCAATAAACGCCCCCTGCAGGGCAAGTATACCTATATTCATTATTTACCGCGCTCCGCCATCAAAAGCTCTATCTCATCCTCGTTTATTCCTACCATTGCCTCGCCGAGATCCTCCGATAACTCTGCCAGCATCTTGTCATCCTGATAATTGGTCACCGCTTTTACTATAGCGGCAGCGCGCTTAGCCGGATTGCCCGATTTAAATATTCCAGAGCCGACAAATACCCCCTCTGCTCCCAGATGCATCATAAGCGCGGCATCCGCCGGGGTAGCAACACCGCCAGCAGCAAAATTAACTACCGGAAGCTTACCGTTTTGATGAACGTATTCGACTAATTCGTATGGCACGCGAAGCTCTTTTGCCGCGTCAAAAAGCTCATCCTCGCTCATGCTCACAAGTCTTCTTATCTCTGCCTGCATCATTCGCATATGTCTTACGGCCTGCACAACATCACCGGTCCCCGGCTCACCCTTCGTTCTTATCATTGACGCGCCCTCGTTTATCCTTCTGAGCGCTTCGCCGAGATCCTTTGCGCCGCATACGAACGGAACATCAAATTTCGTCTTATCTATATGATACTTATCATCAGCCGGAGAGAGCACTTCGCTCTCGTCTATATAATCTATTTCAATAGCCTGTAAGATCCTCGCCTCCGCAAAATGACCTATACGGCATTTTGCCATTACCGGTATCGATACAGCCTCCTGGATCCCCTTTATCATCTTAGGATCGCTCATTCTCGAAACGCCTCCCGCCGCTCTTATATCGGCAGGTATACGCTCAAGCGCCATGACCGCGCAAGCTCCCGCTTCCTCAGCTATCCTCGCCTGCTCCGGAGTAGTAACATCCATGATGACTCCTCCCTTGAGCATCTGTGCAAGATTCCTGTTAAGCTCGCTTCTTGAATTCTCCATTTTTCTTCTCCTTCTTTGTAAATGCCGCCCAAGCGGCAAAATATAAATATAAACAAGGCATGCCTCGTTCATATACAAATATTATACATTTGTATCCATTTTAGATACAAGATCTTCGTCACGCCGTTTTATATGATTCCCGATTATCTCGGAAACATCCGTGACAGTCACAAACGCCGACGTGTCGGACTCACGCACTATGCTCTTGAGCTCTGAAAGCTCGACTCTCGTTATAACGCAGTAGAGCACGACTTTTTTTCCGCTTACAAGTCCTTCACCCTCAAGCAAAGTACAAGTTCTGCCGAGTCTTTTGTACAGATTATCAGAAATACTCTGCCCCTCGTCGGTAATTATCATTACCGCTTTTGCTCGCTCCATGCCCTCCTCTACAACATCTATGACCTTAAAAGTTATAAAATACGTCAAAAGGCTGTAAAGCGCCCTGTCCCAGCCGAAAAGCAGTCCGGCGGCGCCATAGATAACGATATTTATAAACAAAATGACCTGTCCGGTCGAAAACGATGTCTTTTTGCTCACCAGAAGCGCTACTATCTCTGTTCCGTCAAGGCATCCGCCGCTCTTTAATACAAGCCCGACACCCGCTCCGAGTATCAGCCCGCCGAAAACGACCGCTAAAAGCTCCACCTCGGTAACGTTCCCCATACCGGAAAACACTTCGAGCATAACGGAAAACAGCGCCATACCATATATGCCTCTGATCAGGAATCTAACACCTATCTGCTTGAAACCGATTATAAGGAATGGGATATTGAGCACGATTATAAATATGCTCACGCTTATCCCGCTCAGCTTATTAAGTATCATACTCACACCCGTCACTCCTCCGTCAAGGATTGTGGATGGTATCAGGAACTCCTCCAAAGCAAAGGCAGCCATTACCGCGCCTAAACTCATCATTATATACGGAAATATATGTTCCCTGAAAATTTTGTCAAACCAATCTTTCATATCAGCCGAGGACGGAGCTTATCAGAAATTGCTCCCGTTATAGCCCCAATAGCGCACCTCCTCATACTTTACATATACCTCCTCAGCGCCTGCGGACTCCTTCAGTATGCCGCATACCGCCTCTGTCATTTTTTCATAATCTTCCACTGATGCCGCGCCAAAAAGCTTTACTTCCGCAATCGCATTTACCGTATCAGAGCCGCCTCTGAAATAAAGATGTGAATCATCCTCAATGTTTACCATCAGCCAATTTTCCGCCTTTCCTGGCAGCAGCGTCACTGCCTCTCCAAGCTTTGCTTTTATCTCTTTTTCTTGTTCAATGCTTAATGACGCATTAGTCTTTACATTTATAAAAGGCATATTTATCCTCTCCTTTTCCGTTTTACGTATTCTAGCGCCTATTTTATCATATTCAAGCGTTAAATTCAACCCGCTTCGAGTTTCTTTTCAAATTATTTTATATGTAAGCACCGAAAAGCCGACCCTATGATCGGATCGGCTTTTCGAACATAACCTTATAAAACTTTCATTTGCGATACTTCGGCACCGGGCTCCCGCCCGATTGGAACTACAATGGATTTTATGTGAAAGGAGAAATATTTTCATCGCTTCCGTATCGCTGCAAGAACAAAACAA
Organism: uncultured Clostridia bacterium; assembly: GCA_904395315.1. GTDB lineage: Bacteria > Bacillota > Clostridia > UBA1381 > UBA1381 > Ornithomonoglobus. The sequence continues at coordinate 2,685 of CAJFNT010000072.1, read as the reverse complement.
ATTAAGATGTATGTATGCGTTGGTTTTTCTTAACTTATTTTTATTTTCTCACATAATTTATATTAGCATACGCTAACCAATTTGTCAAGAGTTTTTTATTTTTTTTTATTTTTTTCAATGATCGGGATCAGTGTCATTAAATTGCATTGACAAAAACGTCTTATTATAGTAAACTTAAAATAAGCACATGGATCACATCCGCCGCAATTCAGACACGGCGGTACATCGAAGGGAGAAATGCATAATGAACTTAAAGGAACTTGGCATCGGCAACAGCGGCGTCATTGTGTCCGTAGGAGGAGATGGAGCGCTGAGACAGCACTTTCTCGACATGGGACTCATCCCGGGCGCTGAAGTAACACCTGTAAAATTCGCGCCGATGGGTGACCCTATGGAACTTAGACTGCACGGCTACGAGCTCACACTGCGCGTGGCAGACGCCGAAAAGATCGAAGTAAAAAAAGCGCCCGCTTCCGAACCCAAAGCAACAGCAGTACGCAGGGCAAAAAAAATACCTCACCCCGGTCTCGGCGAAGGCGGAAAATATCACGTAAAGGCTGACGAGGACCCGCTTCCCGACAACGTAAAGCTGACATTCGCTCTTGCCGGGAATCAAAACTGCGGTAAAACCACTCTCTTTAACAGGATAACCGGAGCATCACAGCATGTGGGTAACTTCCCCGGCGTAACTGTAGACCGCAAAGACGGTATGATAAAAGGCAATTCCAACACTCTTATAACCGATCTTCCCGGTATATATTCGATGTCCCCTTACAGCAGCGAAGAAATAGTAACAAGAGAATTTATCCTTCGTGAAAAACCTAAATGTATAATAAACATAGTAGACGCGTCCAATATAGAAAGGAATCTGTATCTTACCATGCAGCTCATGGAGCTCAACATACCAATGGTCGTCGCGTTAAACATGATGGATGAAGTGCGTGAGAACGGCGGCTCAATAAGGATAAATGAGATGGAGCAGCTCTTGGGCGTGCCTGTGGTGCCGATCTCAGCCGCAAAAAATGAAGGTATCGACGAGCTCGTACACCATGCTATGCATCTTGCGAAATATCATGAACGTCCCGGAAGAGTGGATTTCTGCAGTGATGACGGCGACGGCAGCGCGGTACACCGATGCATACACGGTATAATGCACCTAATAGAGGATCATGCCGAACAAGCTGAGATACCGATCAGATTCGCAGCGTCAAAGCTTGTCGAGGGAGATAAAATGATACTCGACAGCTTGGATTTGCAGCAAAATGAAAAAGAAATGCTGGAGCATATAATAACACAAATGGAGGCTGAACGAGGTCTAGACAGAGCCGCCGCGATAGCAGACATGCGTTTCAGATTTATACATAAGATATGCGATGAAACGGTCGTAAAACCGCATGAAAGCAAGGAACACGCGCGCAGCCGCAAGATCGACAATATACTCACCGGAAAATACACCGCCATCCCCGCATTCATCGCTATCATGGCTCTCGTATTCTGGATGACCTTCAACATCATAGGCGCATGGCTTTCCGATCTTCTGGATATGGGCATAACAGCGCTCACGGACATTGTGGATTCCGCGCTTACATCCGGGGGCGTAAACGAGGTCCTGCACTCCCTGATCATAGACGGCATATTTACAGGCGTCGGCAGCGTCCTAAGTTTCCTGCCGACTATAGTTACGCTGTTCTTCTTCCTTTCTCTTCTTGAAGACAGCGGATATATGGCAAGAGTAGCGTTCGTTATGGACAAACTGCTGCGAAAAATAGGCCTTTCAGGGAGAAGTATAGTTCCGATGCTTATAGGCTTTGGATGCACAGTACCCGGAGTTATGGCGAGCCGCACGCTCTCATCAGAGCGTGACAGATACATGACGGTGCTTTTGACTCCGTTTATGAGCTGCTCGGCAAAGCTGCCGATCTATGCGTTCTTCACGGCGGCATTCTTTCCAAACTACGGGGCGCTCGTTATGATCGGACTGTATTTTGGCGGCATACTTATGGGGATACTAACGGCTCTCGCAATGAAAGGCACCCTTTTCAAGGGAGAACCTGTACCGTTTGTAATGGAGCTGCCCAATTACAGGATGCCGGGCGCAAAAAATGTTCTGCAGCTCTTATGGGAAAAATCGAAAGATTTCATACAGAGGGCATTCACCATAATCTTTATAGCATCGATCGTTATCTGGTTCCTGCAGACCTTTGACTACAGATTCAACATGGTGACAGACTCGCAAAACAGCATACTCGCATCTATAGCCGGGCTTATAGCACCTATATTCAAACCGCTCGGATTCGGTGACTGGCGTGTTTCCACGGCTCTTATCAGCGGTTTCATGGCAAAGGAAAGTGTGGTCTCCACGCTCTCTGTACTCATCCCAGCGGGCATGAGCATAACAGATATACTGGCTCCATTGGGAGCGCTCTCACTCCTTGTCTTCTGTCTGCTGTACACCCCCTGCGTTGCAGCGGTGGCATCGATAAAACGCGAGCTTGGCGCGAAATGGATGACAGGCGTTATCATTTTCCAATGCGTTCTCGCATGGGCAGCGGCATTCGTTGTGCACGCGATAGGCAGTCTGATCATATAAAACAACAAAAATGTTATGATATAATTGATGTGTGACAAAAAAGATGAGAATAACTCCAAAATGTGATATAATGTTTAACGACCAAGAAAAACACA
>CAJFNT010000071.1 GCA_904395315.1 uncultured Clostridia bacterium | reverse complement strand
GTTCAGCAACATACTTCGAGAAGTTCTTGAACCCCTCAAGCTCTTCAGGCGTTGACGGGGCAGATGAGTCTCCGTAAAGGGCGTTCTCTCCTGATAGGATCTGCAGGGTATCAAGACCCCATTTTTCTATCTCGTCCTTTCCTTGCTGCACCTGTTCCGGTATCTCATATTTACCCTTTGTACGCTCGAAAATATCCCACCGGGCAGAGTCACGCAAAGTTGACATCCCGCTTTTCGCCGCAAGCTCTACTGTTTTGGGAACATCATTTTTATACATATTACTGCCTTCGAAATGGACATTCGATCCCACTCGCTCATTTGGGACCTTCACTTCCCTGCTGTGAGAAAATTCGGTTTTTATCTCGGAATCCACCCCATCTCCGGTAAACCTTGTCTTCAGATAAAATAATCCATACGGGACTTCACCGAGATCAACTGAGAAGCTCTTATCTTCATTCGGAGCTACCGACAGCGTTTCATTCTTTGTAAGAACGATCCTGTTATTCTCGTCATAGACCGTGTATTCCGCATTCAGATCATATGCTGAATCGAATTTATTTTTTATGATATAATTGAATTTTGCATGTTCACCGTCAAACAATGTATTACTTGTTGTATCCATAGTCACTGTGGTCGTAAACGGATTTTTCCCATCAAGCTTTTTCACTCGCACGGCGCCTATAACTATGGGATCCACAGTTGAAACCCTTCCAAAGGTATCAATATAATATGAACTATAGTATAATCCGTAATTATTGTCAGGACTAAAACCATTCAAAGTCGATGATGTTATACCATGGTTCGAGTCAAGAATATTTGCAGAGATCTGAAAATCACAGCCATTTAAACTGTCATCAAACTTTGCATCCTCTATACGGAATACTGCCGTTTTCCATTCGGCAACGTTACTTACAGTCTCTTTTGAGCCGACGCCATCAGTCTTAACACTGCCAGCAAATCTGTCTGAACGGTCTTGTGCCGCATACACAAGCGAAAATACAGCTTTACCTGTGTCAAAATAATCTATCTCGATCTCGAACACTGAACCGTCTGACACATCGTACGCAAACGACGGGTCTATATTGCAATTTATGGTGGCCGCTTCGGTAGTTCCCTGCGAATTATCCAGCTGCCAACCTTCACGCCCTTCCTTTGTCACCACATTGGGATCATATTTATTCATCATTTCTGCAATTATCTGCGATGATTCGCCGCCTGAAACGAAATTATAATAGGCTTTGTTCCCATTTTCTGTCCCTGTCGTGTCAGCAGCAAACACACTGGTCGCCGCTGGCGCGCAAACGGTGAATGCCGCAACAACCGCAGCCGCTTTTTGAGCTAATTCTATCATAAGTCACCTCCTATACCATGCTTATCCCTTAACGCCTCCGATATTTATACCTCCCATGATCTGCTTCTGGAATATAGCATAAAGTATTGCTGGAGGAATAATAACAAATATCATAGCGCACATATATTCATCAACAGGCGTATTTGATTTCATCGAGAACAGTTTCTGCCCCAATACTACTTTATTAGGATCATTTATAAGCAAATACGGCCAGAAGAACGATCCCCATGCTGTATTGAACTGGAATATGATAATAACCGCTATTATAGGCAACGAAAGAGGAATAACTATCCTGAAGAACATACCTATATTGCTGCATCCATCCACTTTTGCCGCTTCAAAATATGATATTGAAAGCGAGTCGAAAAAACTCTTGAACAGAAGTATGTAATAACAATTAGCTCCCGCCGACAGCCACATTGCCCAATAAGTATTCGAGAGATTCGCATGTATTACCGGAAAATCCGTAAATGTCATGAACAAAGGCACTTGGCTAACATTATTGGGCAGCAGCATAGTCCATACTATTAGCATAAATATAAGTCTGCTTCCACGCGGCTTGAGCCTCGAAAGAACATATCCCGCGAGACCGTTTACGACTATTGTAAAAACGATATCTCCCGCAGCCATATATATCGTATTCCCAAAAAGCCTCGGGAAATTATAATCCTGCCATACGCGTCCAAGTTTGCTTATATCAAAATGTTCCGGGAAGAACGAGGGCGGGATCTGAAGAAATTCTTTTGTGTCCTTGAAAGCTGAAACAAGCATCCATAGTATAGGCACTATGCACACAGCGCTTATTATAAGCATTACAAACAGAAATACAGCATGGATAGTCTTTGCCTTTGCCGTTTTAAATTCCACACTCGTTATAACACCGTTATAATCATCTTTTTTCCGTGCTTTTTTGCCCATATTCTTCTTAAACATTTTCACTCACCTTCTTTTCTACCCGGAAATAGATCAATGTTATCACGAACAGAAGCGCAAACGTGATAAATCCAACTGTAACTGCTTTATCTATCTGAAAATACACAAAACCATATCTATATCCCAAAAGTCCCAGAGAAAGCGAGGCATTATTGGGTCCTCCGCCTGTCATTGCCAAAGGTTCCTGCATGATCTGAAAAACTCCGCTTATGTTTCTTATAAGCATTAAAAGTATGATCCCTGACATCTGCGGCAATGTTATATACCTTACTCTCTGGAAAATAGATGCTCCGTCTATTATCGCCGCCTCGTAAAGCTCCTTCGGAAGTCCCTCCAGTGTTGCCAGATACAATATAGCGGCGCTGCCGAATCCCGCCCATGACATTGAGACAATGATATACATTATCGTCTTTGTCTGATCGTTCAGCCATCCATACGGTTCTACCCCGAATTGACCCAGTATTGTGTTCAGAAGTCCACCCGCCCCCGGATCGTACATCAGCGCCCAAAGGAGTGAAGTCACTATAGCCGGGCATATTCCCGGAAAATATACCGCAAATTTAACAAATCCCTTGCATTTTCTCAGTTCACACATCATTATCGCTATAAATATCGGTGGAATAAATCCTATGATTATAGACCAAAAGACATATTTCACCGAATTCCACACCGCTGTGGTGAACAGACTTTCATGTATTATATCCGCATAATTTTGAAACCCAACAAACTCTACCATATTATAACCCTGCGTTTTATAAAGCGACATTATAAAACCTGTATAGATCGGTCTCCACACAAGTATGAACAGCAGGATCACCGATGGTATCATCAAAACATACGCTGACATATCTGCCTTCAAGCCCAGAAATCCGCGTCTTTTTAAAGTTCTGGGATACTTACTTTTTCTTTTAAACATTGCGCACTCCTTTCTGTATGACTGATGGGCAGCTAAATGCCGCCCATCAGCCTTTCTGATAAATTACTGCTGATCACTGTGCATTATCAAGGTAATCACGCTGGAAATTTGCAGCGGCATCCTTTATAAGCTGAGCGCAGTCAGCATTCTCATTTATTATTACTTCCTGTATGCACGAGTCAAGCACCGTGTAAAGCTCCTGGCAGCTCACTGGCTCTTCCGGCTTGAGCTGAAGATCCTCTGGCGGATTATTGAAGCTTGCCACATTCTCTGCCGGGATATTCGCATACTTATCAATTATCTGATGTTCATATTCGGTGCGCTCTGTATTGTCTTTCCATGGCGAATACTGATAAAATCCAATCGGTAATCCCTTTTCTGCGCGGACTTGATATTCACCATCCATCGACGTCTTTGCATCATCGTCTATGCCGTAACCCCAGTTTGCAAAGTCAATAAATCTGAAGCATGCATCTATCTGTTCCTCCGTGGCATCGTTTCTGATAAATGAAAGGACTCCTCCTACCTGAGCAAAACGTCCTGCCGGTCCCGATGGCAGTGTTGCGATACATATGTCTTCCGTACTCATTCCATACTGCGAAACAAGTTCATCCTGTGGAGGTGTTCCTATAAACATAGCCGCCTGATCAGAACCGAAAAGCTTCTGTTGTTCTGTGCCTGTTATAAACGAACTCTCTGGCAGCGCGTTATATTTCCACTTAAGATCCTTTACATACTGCAACGCTGCAACACACTCAGGCGAGTCAAATGTTGCTGTCCATTTACCGCTCTCGTCCTGTTTCATGAACTCTGTTCCGAATGACCATGCAATATTAAGGAAATTCCATCCTCCCTGACCATTCGCCGTGTTCATAACTATTCCCGCCTGACCGGTTTTTTCCCTTATCTGCGCCGCAAATTCCGCAAGCTCCTCATATGTATCAGGTATCATAATGCTTCCGTCAGCGTTTACCAAGCCTGCCTGTTCAAACAAATTTTTATTGATATACAGTCCCATCGTATATGATGATTTCGGAATAGCATAATATTTACCGTCTTTCATAATCATATCTTTTAGCTGATCCTTTACCTGAGTATCATAGCCATACTCTTGAACAGCTGCGGTAAGATCCGCACAATACCCGGCTGATACTATCCTATTGCATTCCGTAAAATATCCCTCATACAGCACGGGAAGAGCTCCGGACGCCGCTTTTGCCAAAAACGAGTCAACACTAAACGACCAATTGTCAGGCTGTACCGAAACATCAGTATTTGCAGTCTCAAAACGATTTTTTATGTCCATATAGTGATCATAGGATTCTTTATTTGTGTCCTCTTTCGGCCATGCACCTACCGAGATAATAGTTTTTCCGTCCGCGGTTTTTGTCGTATCCTCATTCTGAGAACCGCATCCGGCTACCGGCGCAATCATAGCGCATGTGAGCAATGCCAGTATAGCTTTTTTTAAATTCATCTTTTTTCTCCTTTATAATTATTCGCTTTATCCTAACTTTTCTTGTGTTGGTATTATACCATATCTGTTTCCGTGCCGCAACGGTAAATAACCCCTTAAGACACATAATTAAGCTGTTTCCGTATGTTCGCCTCCTTTACAGTAATAACCCGGATTGTGTCCGGTGTATTTTTTAAATAACCTGTTGAAATATGCAGGATTGTTGTATCCCACCATATCACTTACTTCATATATCTTATATTTATTTGTTTTTAAAAGTTTTTTTGCCTGCAATATCCTGTGTTCGGCAAGATATTCACCATATGTGATACCCTGTTCCTTTTTAAAAATGCGCATAAAATGATTTGCACTAACATGAAGATGGTCGGCTACTATGCTTGTAGTGAGAGGTTTGTCAAAATTCTGCATAGTGTAAATTATTGCCTCTCGCACCATACGGCTGTGTTCGTCATCTATAAATAACTTCATATAGTCACTTACAGAGCGTATCACACTAACAATCCAGGCTTTTATCTCGCTCAAAAGCTCACATCGGCTCAATTCAAACGACGGATCAAACTTTCCGTTAAACGCGCTAATAGTTATCGTTCCAAGCTCCTTGTCATGCAAAAGCAACATCACAAGCATCATCATTGTATTCTTTACATCGTCTACCCTTATCCTGCCGCATTTTGAAACAGCATCAAAGTACTTCTCAACTATCTCTACAGCTTTGTCAGCATTCAAGCTTCTGATCTGATCACATACCAGCTGCATATCATTGACATACATAATCGGGGCCTCCCGTGATTCCTCCGGCAAACTTTTATAATCTATGACTCTGTTATTTCCAAGTACCGTCCTGCATTCAAGCGCATTATGCGCCTGCGAATACGCATTGTATATATCTGTTATATCCGAAAAATATGAGCTTATCCCAACCGTTATTGTGCAGTCTGTCATATCCATGAATCTGCCCATGACCGTGCTTAAAAGCCCATTGATATCTCTAAATCTCTCCCGAGGGCACTCATAAAGTATTGCCATAACATCCTTGTCCGATATCTTTGCGGC
>CAJFNT010000070.1 GCA_904395315.1 uncultured Clostridia bacterium | reverse complement strand
TTTGAGATAGACATTGAGAGGAACGAGCGAAAGACCGGTCTCTTTGAGACGCTGTGAGAGCTTCAATATCTCACGCTTATGCATGAGCAGTTTTTTCTCACGGAGCGGATCACGGTTGAATATATTCCCTTTTTCAAACGGACTTATATTCATTCCCTTAAGCCATACTTCGCCGTTTGATATCCCGGCGTATGCGTCGGATATATTTACCTTGCCGAGCCGTATGGACTTGACCTCGGTCCCGAACAGCTCTATGCCGCACTCATACGCTTCCAGAATAAAATATTCGTGGCGCGCTTTTTTGTTTTGAGCTATTATCTTTATATTGTCTTTTTTATCAGCCATAATAACCTCCGCTGCTTCGGAACGCCAGCCGATGCCGCGGGGCGGAGATCGGCATGGAGGCAAAGCGCCCGAAAAATAATACGATGTTGTGTTACGGTATACAGTATAACATATTTTTGACCGGAAGTAAAGTTTTTTACAAAAAGATATTGATTTATTGATGGAAATGTTGTAAAATATAAATAGAATACGCGATGGGCGCCGGACAGGCAGCGGCAAGCATATTCGCTGCCCGCGGCGCTAAGTGACATACAAGGAGGTTTACAATGAGTAATTTGGTTTTTGATTATTCGAAAGCGGCAGGTTTCGTATCACAGGACGAGATCGACGCTTTGGCGCCTTATATAAAGGTAGCCCATGATACTATCGAAAACAAGACCGGCGCGGGAAATGATTATCTTGGTTGGGTAGATCTTCCCGTGGATTATGACAAGGACGAGTTTGCGCGCATAAAGGCAGCGGCTGAAAAGATAAGATCTGATTCAGATGTCCTCGTGGTCATTGGTATCGGCGGCTCCTATCTTGGCGCGAGAGCTGCTATAGAGATGCTTTCTCATTCTTTTGCCAATGCAGTATCGAAGGAACTCAGAAACGGTCCTCAGATATTTTATGCGGGCAACAGCATAAGCTCAACGTATCTTGCGGAACTCATTGAGGCATGTGAAGGCAAGGATATTTCGGTAAACGTTATATCAAAATCGGGAACAACGACCGAGCCGGCTATTGCCTTTAGGATATTCAAGGAGATACTTGAAAAGAAATACGGCAAAGACGGAGCTAAAGAGAGGATCTACGCCACAACTGACAAGGCAAAGGGCGCGTTAAAGACTCTTGCGGACGCTGAGGGATATGAGACCTTTGTTGTGCCTGATGATGTGGGCGGACGCTTTAGCGTTCTCACAGCGGTCGGACTTCTTCCGATAGCGGCGGCAGGCATTGATATAGATGCGATGATGAAAGGCGCTGCGGACGGAAGAGAGGAATACAGTGTGCCGGATCTTTCAAAGAATATGTGCTATCAGTACGCGGCGGTAAGAAACTGTCTTGCGCGCAAGGGAAAGTGCATCGAGATGATGATAAACTTCGAACCGGCTCTGCACTACTTCGGTGAGTGGTGGAAGCAGCTTTACGGCGAGAGCGAGGGTAAGGATAAGAAGGGAATATTCCCGGCTGCGGCTGATTTCTCGACCGATCTCCACTCGATGGGACAGTATATCCAGGATGGACAGAGACTCATGTTTGAAACGGCTGTTTTGGTTGACGAGCCGAGAAAGAACATTGAGATAAAGGAGAACGAGGATGATCTTGACGGACTCAACTTCCTTGCCGGAAAAACTGTCGATTTTGTAAACCTCAAGGCGTCACAGGGAACGGCTCTTGCTCATACTGACGGCGGAGTGCCTAATCTTGCGGTAAGAGTGCCGAAGCTCGACGCGTATAATTTCGGAAAGCTTGTATACTTCTTTGAGAAAGCGTGCGGTATCTCAGGCTATTTGCTTGGTGTAAATCCGTTCAATCAGCCGGGAGTAGAAGCTTACAAAAAGAACATGTTCGCGCTCCTCGGAAAGCCGGGCTATACGGATATGCAGGCTGAATTGGAAGCGAGATTAAACGGATAATATATCTGTGATAATGACCGATGACCGGTATTTGGGTCATCAAGACCTTATGAATGGAGGAATTAAAAATGGTTAAATTACTTATAGGCAAAAAGGGAACAGGAAAGACAAAGGCGCTTTTGGAGCAGGTAAATGCGGCTTCATCAGTCGCTAAGGGCAATGTTGTATTCATTTCAAACAATATCTCAAGCGCTATGTTCGATATCCCGAGAAACGTAAGAATGACGGATACAAGTGAGTTCGATATTGTGAATTACAGCGAGTTCGAGGGCTTTATCTGCGGTATCATAAGCGGAAACTTCGATATCACAAATATTTTTGTTGATGGCCTTTTCAAGATAGTTGCGAAAGATAACAGTGACAATCTCGATGGGCTTGAGAACTTCTTGGATCGTCTCGAAGCTATAAGCACAAAGTTCAATATAATGTTTGTGCTCACTCTCTGCATCGATGCGGACGAGGCTCCAGATTACGTAAAGCGCCTCGTTTGATCGGAAGGTTGAACGCGGTCATTTATCCGTGTATCCGCGCATGGAGTACAAGCTGATAATAGATCTGGGGATATGGCTTGTTTAGTGTGCGTGGATCGAATCAAATTAAAATCGAGCGCGGTACGGAGCCGTCGATGCGGCGGCTTCGGTATGCGCTTTTTCGGAGGTAAAAATGCAGTATCATAGTACAAGGGATAAAAGTATTAGTGTCAGCTCGGCTCAGGCTATAAAGCAGGGGTTATCAAATGAGGGCGGTCTTTTCGTGCCTGACAGTTTTCCGCATGTGAGTCTTGATGAGATCGAGAGTCTCGCGGGAAAGTCATATCACTGCAGAGCTTATTTTGTTCTGAGCAAATTTTTGACTGATTTTTCGGAGGAAGATCTCAGAAATTGTATCTCGAGCGCATATACAAAGGAGAAGTTCGGAACAGACGCGATCGCGCCGGTATATAAGCTTAACGATCAGGTATATTTTCTTGAGCTGTGGCATGGTCCCACATGCGCGTTTAAGGACATGGCGCTTCAGATCCTGCCGCATTTTTTGACGACATCGATGAAGATGACGAACGAGGATAAGGAGATAATCATACTTGTTGCTACGTCGGGTGATACCGGCAAAGCGGCTCTTGAGGGATTCAAAGATGTAAACGGCACAAGGATCATCGTATTTTATCCCGACAATGGTGTCAGCGAGATCCAGAAGCTCCAGATGGTAACCCAGCGCGGAAACAATGTTTCGGTCGCGGCTGTAAAGGGTAACTTTGACGATGCTCAGAACGGAGTAAAGAAGATATTTACTGATAATGAATATAAGGATCTGCTTGATCGCAACGGCTTCAAGCTTTCAAGCGCCAATTCCATCAACTGGGGAAGATTGGTGCCTCAGATAGTATATTATTTCTCGGCGTATGCTGATCTTCTTTCGAGCGGCGAGATAAATATCGGTGACGAGGT
>CAJFNT010000069.1 GCA_904395315.1 uncultured Clostridia bacterium | reverse complement strand
CTTCGCAGCCTTTGAAAGACGTCTGAATGACCAGCCTTCCTTAAGATGTCTGCTTATCGTATCGATGATCTCCTGCTCATGCTCGATCACGCCCTCCGTGACCTCAGTTATATAGCCGAGGTTCTGTTCGCACTCAGGCTTCTCATCAAGCATATACATACGCGCCTCGTCCATCTCGTCTCTGTGCGACGAGAGCTGAAAAATCTGAGTAAACGCAGCCTCACGCGCCTCGCTTCTTGTCTGTTTCTTCATAGCTTTTATCTATCCTTTCAGTGGTTCTTCCCCATCACATCCGCCTGTGCGGTCTCTATCTATTTTATTATACTATACCCCACGTGAAAAATCAAGAGTATTTGCACGTAAATTTCCGTATGTGTGTGTAGAAGTCAATGATGTGTGACATATTCCAAAAGATGGATGTATCTTTCTGATCAAAGCGAAACAATTTTCTCAAAAAATTTTTGAAAGGATAAAAAGCCCCATTTCGAATAATCTTAAATCTTATCCGAAAAGAAGCTTAGAATATCGGTCTTACCAAAATTCAACTCTTTATATCCGTATTTCGCTCTGTTTTAAAGGTTTTCTTGACTTCCTCTGTCACCGTATTAAGATGCGAATATATTTCCTTGAACTCCGCTGTATCCCTTACTATGTCAAATGCTGCTCTCTGCTCCATCAGCTGCATGAGACGCGCTGAATCTATATAGAAATACTGCGTATCTCTTGATGTGCTGCACCGGTCCGCAAACATCGTCTTGTATTTCTCATTTCTCGCGCTGCTCCTGTCAAAGCACTCCGACGATTCCGCAGCAAGCCTAAGATAGTTTAGCCCGGTCTCTGTTTCGGACTTGCACAGGTACAGCTCGGCGTTAGGTTGAATGTAGAATCTTTTTATCCGCATATATTGCAATTCAACATAAAAAGTGGTATACTAAACGAAAAAACATACATAGGAGCTGTGAAATGGAATATATTATACGAAAATACGAGAAAACGGATCTGCAAAAGATGCTTGAGATATGGAATGAGGTTGTCGAGGAGGGAAATGCATTCCCGCAGGAGGAGCTGCTCGATATAGATAGCGGCAGGGAGTTCTTCGCCTCTCAAACATATACGGCAGTCGCGGAGAAAAGCGACACCGGCGAGCTGTTAGGGCTGTATATACTGCACCCCAACAATGTTGGCAGATGCGGCCACATATGCAATGCGAGCTTTGCCGTAAGCTCCGAACATAGGAGCAAGCACATCGGTGAAAGACTTGTAAAAGACTGCATGGCACAGGGCAGAGAGCATGGTTTTTTGATACTTCAGTTTAACGCAGTGGTCGCGACGAATGCCAGAGCAAGAGCGCTCTACGAACATCTCGGTTTCGTCCAACTCGGCACGATACCGAAAGGGTTCCGCATGAAAGACGGTCATTATGAGGACATCTGCCCATATTACTGCACTCTGTAATGGAAAACATCCTCCGGCATTTTAACTCGGAGGATGTTCTTGTTTATGATCTTTTCAGTTTATTTTCCTGCGCGGACTTCCTCAAATTCGCGCTGTATCTTCTCTGACGGCGGAGCTGTCAGGAGCGATACGACAACTATGCATATACTTGAGAATATGAACGCGGGAAGCAATTCGTAAATATCAAACACACCGCCGAGGGGACGGATCACCATGTTCCAGAAAAACACCATCAATCCGCCGCCGACCATTCCGGCAATAGCTCCGTTTCTGTTGATACGCTTCCAGAAAAGCGAAAATAGAACAAATGGTCCGAACGTTGCGCCAAATCCTGCCCATGCGAACGATACCAGCGTGAAGATAACGCTGTTTTCATCCAGCGCAATGATTATCGCCACGATCGTGATAAGCAGCAGCGTTATACGTGAAACGAGCATGACCTGCTTGTCGCTGGCATCTTTTTTAAATAATCCCTGAAAAAGATTTTTTGAAAATGCGGAAGCCGCGATCAGCAAATAAGAATCTGATGAGCTTATGGTTGCCGCAAGTATTCCCGCCATTATAAACCCTGCCAAAAGTGCAGGCAGCAGATTTGTGGACAATATAATAAATATGTTCTCCGCCTCAGAACTGGTCGTGAGCGCTGTCGGGAAAAGAGCACGTCCAACAACACCGATGAACACTGCAACCGAAAGCGAGATAAGTACCCATACGGTAGCAATGCGCCGTGAGCTTGTAAGCTCGTGCTCACTGCGTATAGCCATAAATCTCAGCAGCACCTGCGGCATGCCGAAATAGCCGAGACCCCAGGCAAGTGTCGAGCAAATATTAATAAAACCGTATGATTCAGTTTCTCCGAACAGCGGTACCCCGTTTGCCGCCTGCTGCACTCCGCCGTCTGTAACAGGCGTCGCCATTCCAAACAGATCAAGAAAACCCGGTATGTTCTCTACGTTTTCTATAACAGCCGAGATACCTCCCGCCGAGACAGTTCCAACCACAACTATGCACACCAGCGCAACGATCATAACTATCGCCTGCATAAAATCCGAAGCGCTTTCGGCCAGAAAGCCTCCCAAAATCGTATATACAAGCACAAACAACGCACCCAATATCATCATCGGTATGTATGGTGCCCCAAACAGCGTTGAAAACAGCTTTCCGCAGGTCACAAGACAGCTTGCGGCGTAAACTGTAAAGAATATCAATATAAAGGCCGCCGAGATCGTCATAATGACCTTTTTGTTCTCATGATAGCGATTTGAGAAAAAATCCGGCAGAGTGATAGAATTACCGGCCTTTATGCTGTATCTGCGCAGACGTTTTGAAACGATAAGCCAGTTGATATATGTTCCTACAGCCAGACCTATAGCAGTCCAGGTTGCGTCCGCAATGCCACACCAATAGGCAACTCCTGGCAGGCCCATCAACAGCCAGCCGCTCATGTCCGATGCTTCAGCGCTCATAGCCGCAACCCATGGACCGAGAGAGCGGCCTCCGAGAAAATAGTTCTCTGAACTCTGGCTTGCACGTTTTGCAAATGCTATACCTATACATATAACTGCCGCCATATAAATACACATGGAGATCAATACTTGAATTTGATTTGAATCCATAAAAAGCTCCCTTCCATATTTTAATTGTTGTATCCGATTGTAAAGGACATCACAGCACCGCAAATCTGTATTCGGTCACATGCCTGTATGTTCTTCCCTTGCCGAGGATAGGCGACGGGTAATGGCTGTGCGCCATCGCATTCGGGAATACCTGCGTTTCAAGACAGAACGCGTCGTGAGGCTTGTATTCCTTATCGCCTTTTTTGACTCCCTCAGGAAGTCCGTTCGAT
>CAJFNT010000068.1 GCA_904395315.1 uncultured Clostridia bacterium | reverse complement strand
TAGATTGCAAATTAATATCCAAAATTTAGGTTTGATGTACAAAATTGTGTAACATAGCCAATGAAATATATGAAATATATTGATTTTTATGTGCTATTTCACCAAAAAACTTATAAAAAAAAACGTGAATTATGCTAATAGAATATTTGGTTAATTTGTTATATAATTAACATAAAGATATTTATTATTTACAAATTAAATAAATTATATGTCATAAGAGATATAACAAATGATTAAAAATGGCAATAATGAAATTCGTTTTGAGATACATATTACAAAGATATTTTTGTGGTCACAATGTTACCACGTTTATACTAAATAAAATAGGTAATTGCGGAATATTCATTTCACAATTACCTAAACAAAGAAAAGGAGGGATCGAGCTGTGAGATTTGAAAGAAGAAAGGAGGGGGTATTATCATCTATTCAACGCAGTGATCTAAATCAGTAATGTTTTATGAAAGGCATGGTGAAACAAATGAAAAAAATTATAAGTTTGATTATAGGTGTTGTAACTTCATTTTTATTTGTGTGCGGGACATCGTATGCTGCCGGTTCTGATGTTATACGAATTAACGATAACTTTGAGAATTCTGACATGTCAAACTGGGAGGATGATACCGGACGCGGGATCAAATCAATAGAAAGCGATGTTAATGGTAAGTACATGTCAATGACATCGAATTCAGAAGGATTCTTTAACTTTCAGGCAAAAAATATTTATTCGACAACAAAGCTATATGCGGAAATGGATATAAAATTCACAGGCGATAACGCAGAGATACAGCTGAGAGAATCGCGTGATGTGTCTGCATCCGGCTTTACAATGGCGGGAAGACTGAGAAAAAACGCATATTATATTGAATATTTTTCGAATGGCACATATGATAAGATGTTGGACAGCAATGGTGAGTGGCTTCAGCTCAGAAATGTATCAAAGTGGTATACAATTAAAATGCTGATGGATATTGAAACGAATAAGTATAACATTTATCTGCTTGACAGAGACACGCAGCAGCTTATCAGTAAGGCGGAAAATATTCCGTTTTATGGAGAATGCAGTTATATCAACTATTTCGCGTTTTCATCGTCAAGTGAATTGTGTGTTGACAATATTTTAATACAGGATATATCAATAAAAAGATTCAGGCTGTCAGGAGAGTATTATCCTAAAATTCCGTCTTTTGGCATGAGCACATATGAGTACAGTGTGTATTCTGTGTATGAAAATGGGATCGAGCAGGAGCTGGATAATATAACATGGTCAATAAAATATCCGAAAAACGGTGTAAATATAAACGAAGAAACAGGTGAATTAAGTATTCAGAATACGGCAGTTCCCGGACCGTTGATGATATGCATAGAAGACGAGGACAAACCGTTTATTCAAGCTGCATTTCTGGTTGATTTGGAAAGATAGGGTGTTATGATAATGAAGAGATTTATTTCATTTATGGTATCTTTGGCATTTGCCGCAAGTCCTGCGGCGGTTCTGGCAGATGGCACAGAAAATACAGTTGAAAATGTTACACTTATAGAAGATGTGCAGGAGACAGATACAGAAATTATATCGGGAACAGCAGAAGAAGATCCTTTGACTGCAACCGAAGCGCCTGTGGTATCATCCGAACCGGTTGAAGAAGGTGCTGCTGCGACCGTGCCGGTATCAACGATGGAAACGGAAGATGCTGCAATTAGTACGGAACCGATATTTACACCGGAAATATCATCTGATCCGGACACAAGAGGAGGCAGATGGCTGCCGCCGGTCCAAAACATGACGCCTGAAGAGGAAAGTGAATATTGGGGTCTTGTAGATAGTGAGGCTGCGGCGCTTACGGATGACGAGATCCTTGCAATGGACAGTGTATCTGCATATTCAAATTCCTTTTCAGGTTGGAAATCATGCGGCACTATGACAACTGCAAGGAGCTATATGTCGAGTGTGGCTGTAGGGGATGATATATACACGTTCGGCGGCTTGGAAAGCGGCAAAGCTGTAAATTATACGGAAGTGTATGATACAGATACAGAGGTATGGACAAGAAAAATGATCATGCCGAGAGCTCGGTACAAACATACCGCGCTGGCTGTTGGGAATAAGGTATATATTTGCGGAGGTTACGGCTCAAACGGTGATCCGCTGGATAGTATCGATGTTTATGACGTTGTGAGCAATACATGGGAGCCTGCTATAGATACTCCGGCTTCAAATACGAATTATTCTGCCGCTGCTTACGATGGGATGATATATATTTTTGGCGGAGAATCTGATGGCGAGGCATGTGGTGATGTATACTGCTACAGCATTGAAACGGACAGCTGGTCGTATGTTACCGAATATGATGTGACATTCTATGATGCTCAGGCGGTAACAAATGATAATTCAATATCCGTATTCTATGATAATAAAATGTACACATATTATATTGATGACGATAGGTGGAGTTCGATCGGGCTTCAAAGAGATCTGGTAGATTTTGCAGTAATATCCAGGAGATTCACCGGCGATTTTGATTGTGAACGGGGCTGTTATTTGACAGGCGGACGGCCGGAAGACTCGGATGTTGCAACAGCTGCGGTATCTGCGTTCTATACTGAAAAGAACTTTTCAGCGGATGCATGGTGTTATGATCTGCGTCTTATAAGAGGTTTGGCAGCTCATAATATGGTTGAGGCAAACGGATGTATTTACGTGTTCGGCGGACAGGTGGTAAAAGGTACGGATCAAAAGCTTATGTTTAAGCGAAGTGTTGACGATGAAATAGACGATGTACCGGGCACGTCTGAAATAAAGGGCACATCAGTCATAGGTTCTCTGAATAAATTGGGTGACACTGATACATTTAAAATAATCCCGGATAAGACACAGATATATATGTTCAGGCCGTTAGACTATTGGTCCGGAGTTACTATTTCACTGTATGAGTCATCTCCATCTGGCAATCCTATAGGAAGATTCTTGTATTATTCAGATGATGAAATTATTAATTATGGATTCAGCAGAATGCTTACAGCAGGAAAAACTTATTATATAAAGGTAAATTTGGATTCAAGCTGGTATAACAGCCTTGGAAATTATGCCTTTATATTCAATCCGGTCGATGATGATGCACCAAATATTCTGGAAGAATCAGGTGGTATATCTTTAGGGCATGAATATGATAGAGAATTTGAGGCTATAGATGATGCCGACTGTTTCAAATTCGAAGCAACAAAACATGGGAAATATTACATACCATTTAACGTGGCCGATGCAGATACAGTATCTAATGATTATTCACTTGATATTTTCTGTGATGATGCACATGGCAATAAGGTCAAGCTTTATTCGCTGCAAAATTCATCGGATGAAAGCTCCAATACGGTTATACTGTATCAAGGGACATATTATTTGAAATTTACGAGTAAAAAAGAAGCCGACTATACTTTTAGTGTTACTCAAACCGGAACGGTCATGCAGCTTAATGCGGGAAGAATGAAGCATGAGATGGTTTCGACAGATAATATGCTGTACGTTATAGGAGGTTCGGACAGTGATTTTAATACTCTGAGCAGCATGGAATGCAGTGAACAGAATGACGGTATATGGATGGTATCAGACAGTATTTCCGGTTTGCAGAGAGGCTTTGCAGCCGCGTCTGTAGGAGATAATATATACATTGTCGGCGGATATGGCGGAGGCACATATTATAACACAATAAGAGTTTACAATACACAGAGCGCCCAGACTATGGTTGCCGGCGGACTTGTGACAGGACGTGAGCGAGCCGGAATAGCTGAATATAGCGGCAGATTATACATAATCGGCGGGCGCAGCGGCAGTGGATATCTTGACAATATAGAAGTATACGATACAAGTACCAGTGAGCTGCTTGAACCGATAGAGCTGCCTAAGCCTATGATGGATGTGCAGGCATTTTTCAATAATGATACACTGTATATCATTGGAGGCGTTAACTATAATGGATATTCTGACGAAGTATATGCATTTGAAAACGGGCAGTGGGTACAAAAGGCGTCTATGCCGTATGCAAGCGAGTACATGCGCGGAAAAGGGTATAACGGCGGCTTCATATGTGCGGCGGTAAATGGCAGCGGAAATGTTGATATACTAAAATATGATGCAGACAGTGATGATTGGACTGTGCTGGAAAACAACTTCATATCATCTTTGATTTATTACGCTGTTGAGCTATCAGGCGGATATTTGTATATTACGGGAGGATATTCGTACGGCAGCAATACTGCGGTGGACACAGTGTATATGTATGATTATATTACAGAGATTTCAGCTGCAGAGATGGATATCCCTGTAAGAAGAATGGGATTTGAATATGAACAGACGGTAAGTGATACGGAAAATGTTGAAAAACCGGAAATAAGCGGTGTAACGGCACAAGTAGTGGACAGTGATCGAGGAATATATAAACTGACCGTGGACAATTATACGTGTGATCCGCGTGTAGTGCCGTTCTTCTTCTGGAGTGCGAGAGAAGGTACATTCAGGAGCCTTAGCTCTGATTATAAAACAGTTATGTTCTATGCCGATCCCGGAACCGGAGACAGACAAGTGAAGGTTACTGTCGGTATAGGCGATGGACGCGGCTATGTGGATAAAAAAGCATTCCTGCTGAACGGAAATAATGAGACTGAATGAAAAGGGGGTAAAAACAAATGAAGAAAAAAGTAACATCATTGCTTTTGTTTATGTGTATGATACTTAATATCGTGCCTGTTTATGCTGAAAATGACTTGAATACCGAACAAAATAATGGTATAATAAGTGTAGAAACATTAACAGACGAAAACGTTATATACAACGCAATGCAGAACATGAACAACGGAGTATCGCTTTTCAGCGATGCTCCGGAGGAGATAACAGCAGATTTTGACGTAGTGTTGGGATTTGACATGTCATCGGATATGTACGGATTCGATTACAATGGTGAGATGGCATGGAAAGATGATTTTGC
>CAJFNT010000067.1 GCA_904395315.1 uncultured Clostridia bacterium | reverse complement strand
GTGTCACGTCTGTGGCATGTATGCCGAATACCGATCCGGTGGTTGACAATGAGGCAGTCGTTCGATTTATAAAGACAAAAGCTGACGAAGTGGGATATGTCAATGTGTTCCCGGTAGGCGCGATCTCAAAAGGTCTTGAAGGTAAATATCTTGCTGAGATAGGAGAGATGGCATTTGCGGGCGCGGTAGCAGTGTCAGATGATGGTATGCCGGTAGTGAATTCCGGGCTTATGCGCCGTGCGATCGAGTACTCAGAGATGTTTGACATGGTGGTTATCTCGCATTGTGAAGATCCCGCACTCGGAGAGGGAGATATGAACGAGGGAGCTGTTGCGACGTCTATGGGACTTAGAGGTATCTCCCGGGCAGCTGAGGAGGTCATGGCCGCAAGGGATATCCTCGTTGCGGAAGCTGTGGGCGGAAGAGTGCATATCGCTCACATCTCTACAAGAGGAACGGTTGATCTTGTAAGAAAGGCAAAGGCGCGCGGTGTAAAAGTCACTTGTGAGACTTGTCCGCATTATTTCTCTTTGACGGAGGAAGCTTGTTTGGGGTTTAATACGAACGCTAAAATGAACCCGCCTCTTAGAACTGCCGATGATGTTGCTGCCATAAAGGAAGGGCTCAAAGACGGAACTATAGATTGTATCGTAACAGATCACGCGCCGCATCATCCCGATGAGAAGAACTGCGAGTTTGCCGCCGCAAAAAATGGTATCGTGGGTCTTGAGACGTCTCTCGGTCTTGGCATAAAGAACCTTGTAAATGAAGGCGTTATCACAATGAGTGAGCTTATAGAGAAGATGTCGGTAAATCCTTCGCATATACTCGGCATATCGAAAGGTTCTCTCGGTGTTGGGAAATGCGCGGATATTGTGATCTTTGATCCGAATAAAAAGTGGACTGTTGATATTACGAAACTTCATTCAAAGGGCAAGAACTCGCCGTATGACGGGTTTGAGCTGTATGGAAAGCCTGAGTATGTTATAGTAGGCGGCGAGATAGTGATAAACCGCGGCGAGCTTATGAAATAAAATTTGGAGTACAAAAGAATTGACGGAAAGGAATGCGTAATATGTCGGTAGATATGCTTATAAAGAAAATAAAGGAGAAAGGTAATCCATCCGTGGCGGGACTGGATCCGAGAGTTGAATATGTGCCGGAGTATATACGGGAAAAGGCATATAAAGAGTATGGAAAGACATTAAAGGGCGCTTCTGAGGCGATATGGGAATTCAATAAAGGGCTTATAGATGCTCTTTATGATATAGTTCCTGCTGTAAAGCCGCAGAGCGCATTCTATGAGATGTACGGACTCCCGGGTGAAGAGGTGCTGCACAGGACAATAGAATATGCGCGCGAAAAGGGACTTTATGTGATTCTTGATGTTAAGCGCAATGATATCGGTTCAACAGCTGCAGCTTATTCTGCCGCATATCTCGGTAAAGTAGATATAGACGGTGTTTCAGAGGAGCCTTGTCCGGTGGATGCTGTCACTGTAAATCCGTATCTCGGTACGGATGGGATAAAACCGTTTGTTGACGACTGTATGAAATACGGCAAGATGATATTCGCGCTGGCGAGAACGTCAAATCCGTCATCGAGTGAACTTCAGATGCTTGTTTCGGGAGAAAAGATGATATTTGAGCATGTTGCTGATCTCATAGGAAAGTGGAATGGGGGTACTATAGGCGAAAACGGCTATGGCGCCGTAGGAGCTGTTGTTGGCGCTACACATGTATCAGATGCTGAGACGATGAGAGCGGCTCTAAAAAATGCCTATTTTCTTGTTCCCGGATACGGAGCACAGGGCGGAGGACTTGAAGGTGTAAGCAAATGTTTTAATGATGACGGACTCGGAGCGATAATAAATTCATCGCGAGGTATAATGTGCGCATACAAAAAGTCTGAGGCGGGAGACGCGGCATTTGCTGACGCTGCGCGTGCCGAAGCGATAAGAATGAGAGACGAGATAGTAAGTGTTATAAAGTGATCTGCTTCTGGGGAGGAATTGCTTGATATGAAAAAAACTTATAAATGTAAACTTATACAGAAAAAAGAGCTGTGCAGCGGGATTTATGATTTTACGGTCGAGGCCAGGGAAATCGCGGAAACAGCGGAAATAGGTCAGTTCCTGCATATACAGTGCGGCGGAAACACTTTTTTGCGCCGTCCGATAAGTATATGCGATACTGGCGATACTACCGTAAGGTTTGCATTCCAGGTAAAAGGAGAGGGAACAAAGGAGCTTGCGAGGCACAAGGTGGGAGACATAATAGATATAATGGGACCCTTGGGCCATGGATTTGATGTGAGACCCGGCGAAGATGTGGTCGTGATCGGAGGAGGCATAGGGGTATTTCCGCTCCTGAAGATCGCGAGAAAAACGGATTCAAAGGTGTTTCTCGGATTCAGAACAAAAGATCTTGTAACAATGGAGGGTGAGTTCAGAGCTGCGTCAGATCATGTTGTGATATGTACCGATGATGGTTCATACGGTTATAACGGTTTTGCCGTAGCTGCTATGGGTGAATATTTAACGGAGCATAGGCCTCAACTGATATGCTGCTGCGGGCCTACTCCGATGCTGAAGGTGGTAAAACAGATAGCAGAGCATATGGACATTCCGTGTCAGCTTTCACTTGAACAAAGAATGGGATGCGGGATAGGAGCATGTCTCACATGTGTGTGTGAAACTAAGAATGAGGGCATGGCAAAATATCAGCAGGTCTGCACATGCGGACCGGTATTCGATTCTAAGGAGGTGGTTCTCTGATGGCAGGACTGGAGACAGAGTATTGCGGGATAAAATTCAGAAATCCTATAGTGACCGCGTCGGGTACATTCGGATTCGGCTATGAGTATGATGAATATGCGCCTCTTACAGAGTATGGCGGGATCGCAGTTAAGGGATTGACTCGCACGCCGAGACCGGGGAACAAGCCGCCGAGGATAGCGGAAACGCCTTCTGGTATATTGAACAGTGTAGGGCTTCAGAACCCGGGTGTTGAAGCGTTCGCGGAATATCTTATGCCGGAGATGGCAGAAAAATTCGACACGAATGTGATCGCTAACATGTCGGGAAACACGATAGAAGAGTATGCGGAGATGGCGGAGATATTGTCTGGTACAGACGTTGCTATTATAGAAATGAATATATCGTGTCCAAATGTAAAGCATGGCGGTATGGCATTCGGAACAAATGCGGCAGTTGTGGAGGAACTTACGAAAACCGTAAAGGAAAAGTGTTCAAAACCGCTCGTTGTAAAGCTTTCGCCGAATGTTACCTCTGTATCGGAGATAGCAAAAGCTGCCGAAGCTGGCGGAGCAGACGGCGTATCGCTTATTAACACATTGCTCGGAATGAGTATAGATATAAACACAAGACGTCCGATACTTGCAAATAATACGGGTGGTCTTTCGGGACCGGCTGTGAGACCTATAGCCGTAAGAATGGTGCATGAAGTGTATCAGGCTGTAAATATACCGATCATCGGGATGGGCGGAGTTATGAACGGCGCTGATGTGATCGAATTTATGATCGCCGGAGCAAAGCTGGTGGCTCTCGGGACTGCGCTCTTTGTAAAGCCGGATATAATCTTTGATGTAAAACGTGAGATAACCAAATATATGGATAGGTTTGGCATCAAAGATGTAAATGAGATCGTCGGAACGCTTGAACCTTATTAAAGTCTATCTATTGGATCTGACGTGGAATTGTCGCGTTAAGAGTCGAATGGGGCTGATGATTTTAGCGCTGATCGCTAAAATTATTAGCCTTTTGTTATTTTAAGCTATTGTAATCAAATATATTTCAAACAAAATTACGAATTATTATCAAAAGATCCGACCTGTGTTTATGGATTTGTACTAAATTGTTTAACTAAATGCAGATCAAAAAAGGGAAACGGTATATATATGTCGAAATAATAAATTGACGGCAAAAATATTGATGCAGATTTGTTATTTTTTTTGAATTTGCGGTAAATATATTGTGTGTGATGTTTTTTCGACTTAAAATATCGTATATCGCCTATGAAGTTTTTATATGTTATGTATATTTTTGTATATTTTGTAAATAATACAGAAGACTGACTGTACGGTCGTTGATTGCTGTTTAAGGCTCGGAGGTGGATGCAATGGCTTTTATATCTGATGATCTTTACAATGACATATGTATGGCGAATGATATAGTTGACTATGCTTCATCATTTATGAGTTTGAAAAAGAGCGGTAAAAGCTACATGGCGTGCTGCCCGTTTCATAATGAAAAAACACCTTCTTTTCATATAGACAGAGACAAACAGTTGTTTCATTGTTTTGGTTGCGGCGCCAGCGGAAATTTCGTTCAGTTCGTAATGAGAATGGAAGGACTTGATTATCGAGACGCCATTCGTTTTTTGGCGGACAGGGCCGGAATAACGATACCTGAAAACGGTATAAGGCAGTCAACTAAACTCACGCAGCGTAAGGACGCTATTTACGAAATGAATAAAATTGCGGCGCGATTCTTTTTTGACACACTGATGGATCCTGAAAAAGGCAGAATGGGTAGAAAATATTTTAATGAAAGAAAATTGAGCAGAAAAACGATAATAAAGTTTGGGTTGGGATATGCCTCTGATTCGTATGACGCGCTTTTGAAACATCTAAAATCTAAAGGGTATAATGAGTCCCAGATAGTTGATGCCGGTCTTGCGGTAACGCGCAGAAACAACACTGTGGACAAATTCAGAAACCGTGTCATGTTTCCGATAATAAATGTAAGGGGAAAGGTGATAGGTTTTGGAGGTAGGGTTCTCGGCAGCAATACGGCTCCTGATGGTTTCAAGCTTGCGAAATATCTGAACACTCCGGAGACGCCGGTATTTGACAAAGGAAGCAATCTGTTTGCATTAAATCTTGCAAAAAATTCAAATGCTTCAGATCTTATACTTTGTGAGGGATATATGGACGTTATAACAGTGCATCAGGCGGGCATAGATAATGTTGTGGCTACGCTAGGAACAGCTATAACGGATCCTCAGGCAAAGTTGATGTTGAGATACGGCAGAGAGATACTTATATGTTATGATATGGACGAAGCTGGAACCAAGGCCGCTTTGCGGGCGATTGATATAATTTCCGGAGCCGGCGGAAGATCGCGGGTGATACGCATAAAAGGCGCAAAGGATCCGGATGAATTTATAACGAAATATGGAGTAGCTGGATTCAAGAAAGCTATAGAGCTTGCGGTCCCTTCTACGGAATTTAGACTGTCTTTGATAAAGGGCAAATATGATCTTAATGATACTGACGGAAAGATACGTTTTGTTGATGAGGCGGCGCAGATACTTTCCACTATTGATAATCCGGTCGAGGTCGAGGCATACATAAAAAAGACTGCGTCTGATACGGGTATTTCCGAACAGTCCGTGTTTGGGAAATATACCGAGCTTAGATCGAAGAACAGGCGAAGATCATCTATCAGGACAAGGGAGGCTTTTAAGAGGCGTGAAGTGAGCAAGATCAATAGGGAAAAACTGCCAGAGGAACGAGTGACAGATACTGTGATAGAAGCGGAAAAAAGACTGCTTTCAATCATGTCACAGAGCAAACGGCTCTGTCTGAAAGCGAACAGGATCATGAAACCTGAGGAATACTCGAATAAGGTGTACGCCGCGCTTGCGCGCCGTATGGCTGAATATGCAGAGCGGGGAGAGCAGCCGGATGCCTCGGTGATCCTGAATGAGTTTTCGGGTGTGCCCGAAGATGAGAATACGGCGGCTGCAGTGTTTTTTAATACAGAGGTGTATGCCAATACCGATAAGACGCTGTTCGATCTGATATATACGATAAAGCAGAACAAGCTTGATGCAATGATAAATGCCTCCGAGGATCCGGGGGAGATAGCTGAGCTTATAGATGAAAAAAATCATTTGACAAAAGAACGTTTGGATTGGAATAGAGATGAAAAAGAAACAGACGGAGATGCCTTATGAACGCATCGACCGCAGTGTTCAAATAAATGATTTAGACTGCCGAGAAATGCCCATTTACGGGGTCTAAAATATAATTAACTGACTTGGAGGAGATACTATGAGTACAGAGAAAGATATTGCCAATATGACGCCGCAGGAGCTTGCCGAATATAAGGCGATGGTCGAAAAAAAGCGCGCCATAAAGCGTGGACTTCTTGAGCGCGGGAAGAAGCGCGGTTATCTTACCTTCAAGGAAATCGCCGAAGCGCTTGAGGGGTTTGATATATCGACCGATGAGATGGAAAAGACCTATGACAGATTTGAGAGCGAAAAGATCGAGCTTGTTGAAGATATGGAGAAAGAGCTTGAAGATATTGAGATCTCAAAAGAAGAACTCGAAGATCTTTCTGTCCCGGAAGGTATAAATATAGATGACCATGTTAAGATGTATTTAAAGGAGATAGGCAAGGTGGATCTTCTTTCCGCGGAAGAAGAGACGGAGCTTGCAAGGAGAATGTCAGAGGGCGATGAAGAGGCAAAGAAGAAGCTTGCAGAGGCTAATCTCCGACTTGTTGTAAGCATTGCCAAGAGATATGTGGGCAGGGGTATGCTGTTCCTTGATCTTATACAGGAGGGAAATCTTGGGCTTATAAGAGCCGTAGATAAATTTGATTATACGAAAGGATATAAGTTTTCAACATATGCCACATGGTGGATAAGACAGGCGATAACAAGAGCGATCGCTGATCAGGCAAGAACGATAAGAATACCTGTTCACATGGTGGAAACTATAAATAAGCTTGTAAGAGTATCGCGTCAATTGGTGCAGGAGCTCGGAAGGGAACCTACTCCTGAGGAACTTGCTCAGGGACTTAATATGTCTGTCGAGAAGGTGCGTGAGATATCAAAGATATCACAGGAACCGGTTTCGCTTGAAACGCCGATAGGCGAGGAGGAAGACAGCCATCTGGGTGATTTCATTCCGGATGATGACGCGCCTGCTCCGTCGGAAGCAGCGAGTTATGTTCTTTTGAAAGAACAGCTTGTGGATGTGCTGAAAACACTTACACCGCGTGAAGCCAAGGTATTAAAGCTTCGTTTTGGTCTTATAGACGGCAGACAGAGGACTCTTGAGGAAGTGGGAAAGGAATTCAAGGTCACGCGTGAGCGTATCAGGCAGATAGAGGCGAAAGCTTTGAGAAAACTGCGTCATCCGAGCCGTTCCAAGAAACTTAAGGATTTTCTTGACTGATAATGATGGGGCTGTAGCAAAATGAATGTTTATGAGGCATCACCCGATCAAACTGCCTTGCGGTGGGATATCTCCCGATATAGCAGGAGTGTCCGCAGCGGTCGGCTGAGGGGGTGCGTGTTAATACATTTTGCTGCAGCCTCGTATTTTTTTGATAAATAATAATATATTAAGTTGCAAAAATGGAGGTTATGCATGGATTGGATAAAAATTACAGTATATACAACAACCGATGGCATAGAGCCTGTAAGCGGCAGATTTATGCAGTTGGGTATTACAGGATTGGAGATCGAGGATGAAAATGAGTTTAATGAGTTCCTTGATGAGACTCGTGATTATTGGGATTATGTCGATGATGAGCTTGTTGAGAAGATGCATGGGGACACGCGTGTAATAGCGTATGTAAGTGATGATGCATCCGGCAGGGAGCTGTTGTCTGCCATTCGAGGTTCTATGGCAGAGTTGTCCGCCATAGATGAAGAAGATCTGTTCGGACGTCTTGAAATAGAGATAGAGGGAACAAAGACAGAAGATTGGGCAAATGAATGGAAAAAATATTTTCATACCATGGAGATCGGTGACAGATTGCTTGTCAAACCTGAGTGGGAAGAGATCAGCGATGAGACAAACAGGATCGTTTTTAATATAAATCCGGGCATGAGCTTTGGCACCGGATCTCATGAAACAACACGTCTTTGTCTTGAAGCTCTTGAGAAATATGTGACACCCGGTTGTAAAATGCTCGATCTTGGCTGCGGGAGCGGCATTCTTTCTGTAGTGTCGCTTCTTTTGGGAGCGGACGAGGCTGTTGCGGTGGATATAGATCCAAACTGTGTTGATACGGCGTATGAAAACGCAGATATGAATAAAGTTTCGCGGGATAAATATCATGTAATATCTGGAAATGTTGTATCCGATCCTGATGTCAGAGAGTACATATCGCGCAGCAAATATGATGTGGTTGCGGCGAATATAGTTGCGGATGTTATAATAGGGTTGGCGCCGAGCGCAAGAGAATATATGAAGGACGGAGGCGTTTTCATAACATCAGGAATAATTGACGGACGGCAGGATGACGTTAAAGCGGCGCTTGAAGAAAGCGGTTTCAGCATTGAGAGCATGGACCGCAGAAAGGATTGGTGGTCAATTGTCTGCAGATAAGATAAAAGACGATGTTAACGCGTTCTCTGTCAACGGAAAAAGGTTTTACACTATCAGCAGCAATGTCGGTAAATGGATGATAGGCGGAGTGAGCGCTGAAACGGAGGACGACATTTATATACGTGAATCGGAAAACGCTGACGCTATCGTACTGTTGACTTCAAAGCCGGAAATCTCGGGAGCGCTTGCTGATGTGCTCAAGATCAGACCCGATATACCAGTGTATGCATCTGCTGCCGGACTTAGGAATATAAAAGAAATAGTCAATACCGGAGTGAATGAGAATCTTATAAAGGATGGTTTTGTTCCGAAGTCTATGTCGAATTTGAAATTTATCGTAACTCCGGGATTATCCTGGATGGATTCGACCATGGCTTTATATAATGGTATATTATTTTCCGGTGAACTCTTTTCTGGGGTTAACCGAGGATGGGACGGCTTTGATGAATATTATCGAACAGCGCTTTCAGTGCATGCGGGATTTGTGCGTTCTGCTGTCGATAAACTGAGAAATGAGAGTATCGAGATGATATGTCCCGCATTCGGAGATATTATATATGGAGAAGATATAAAAAAAGCATTTGAAAAATATGAAATACTGGTCGGAACCAAGAAAAAGAGTATACCGACCGCGGTGATCCTTTATGCGAGCAAGTACGGTTATACCCGAAAGATGGCTGAATATGCAGCAACGATTCTTGCGGCACAATATAATATCGAGATGGTCAATGTCATGACAGAAAAAAGAGAAAAAGCCGCGGCGGCTGTGGATCGCGCGGATGTGCTTCTTATAGGAACAAATACCATAAACAGAAATGCTCCAGCAGAAATGTGGGATGCTATCACATCTCTTGATCTCATCAACAAACGTGGAATGCTTTATCTTGTTTTCGGTTCATACGGATGGGCGGGTGACGGGATAAAACTTATGGATTCTGTGCTTAAATCAATGGGTATGAAAGCGGCTGCAAAACCTGTAGAAGCGCTTTTTAAACCAAATAGAAGCGATCTGGAGAAGCTGAAAAAAGCAGTCTCAAAATTTTTGGGTGAAAAGCTGTGATAATGTGATTTCAGTTGGATTTCAAAATTTGAACAATAAGAGATTGCAAAGTTAAAGGTTGACAATGATTTGTCAAATGGAAGACTTAAAAACGGCATAAATACAGAAAATACAGCAGCATTTTTGTGCATAATGATTAATAGTTATACTGCAAAAACATTTTTTTCACACTTAACTAACGAAAAAAACAAGAAATGCGTATAAATACTTTTCAAATATCGAAAAATATGGTATAATAATATCGATCAACAATAGGTTGTATTTTAAAAAAGCAATAAAATAAGGTCAACGACTTTATTTGGACGAGCGGCATCGGGAGAGATGCTGTTCATTAAAAAATATTTGTAGGAGGGTCACTGACATGACAGAAAACAAGACGGTTCTTGCATGGCTTGATGAAATGGTTGCTATGTGCAAGCCTGCGAAGGTTACTTGGATCGACGGCAGCGAGGAACAGCTTGAAGCACTCAGAGCAGAAGCTGTTTCGACCGGCGAGATGATAAAGCTCAATGAAGAAAAGCTCCCGGGCTGCTATTATCACAGAACAGCAGAAAATGATGTTGCACGTGTTGAGGACAGAACATTCATTTGTACACCGACAAAGGAAGAGGCTGGTCCGATAAACAACTGGATGGCACCTGATGAGATGTATGCAAAGTTGAAGGCTTTGTATAACGGCGCAATGGAAGGCAGAGAGATGTACGTTATACCGTACTCCATGGGTCCTGTAGGTTCGCCGTTCTCGAAGATAGGCATAGAGCTGACAGATAGCATATATGTTGTACTTAACATGGCGATCATGACAAGGGTAGGTCAGGCTGTGATGGATCAGCTTGGTGACAGCGATGATTTTGTAAAGTGTCTGCATGCTAAAAAGGATGTAAATCCTGATGATAGATATATCGTTCAATTCCCGCAGGACAGAACGATATGGTCGATAAATTCAGCTTACGGCGGCAATGTCCTTCTGGGTAAAAAGTGCTTCGCTTTGAGAATAGCTTCATATCTTGGTTGGAAAGAGGGATGGATGGCTGAGCATATGCTTATCCTCGGTCTTGAGAACCCTGAGGGAGAAGTAAAATATATTTGTGCTGCATTCCCGTCGGCATGCGGAAAGACTAATCTTGCAATGCTTATCCCGCCGGAGTATCTCAAAGAAAAGGGATACAAGGTATGGACAGTCGGAGATGATATCGCATGGCTGAGAATAGGACCGGACGGCAGACTTTACGCTATAAATCCGGAGGCTGGTTTCTTCGGCGTTGCACCTGGTACATCGGTAAAGACAAACTTTAATGCGCTTGAGTCGACAAAGAAGAACACGATCTTCACAAATGTTGCAATAAACAACGAGGATATGACAGTATGGTGGGAAGGTCTCGACAAGAACCCGCCGGTAGACGCCACAGAATGGAAGGGCTCAAAGGTAAATGGTCCTGAGTACATCGCAAACGGCGGAAAACTCGCTCATCCGAATTCAAGATTTACTGCTCCGGCTGTAAACTGTCCGTGCATTTCTCCGGAATTTGAGAATCCACAGGGCGTTCCGGTAGACGCTATCGTATTTGGCGGTCGCCGAGCTAAATGCGCTCCGTTGGTATATCAGTCAAGAGATTGGCAGCATGGAACGTTTGTAGGTGCGACAATGGCATCTGAAACAACTGCAGCAGCGGCGGGTGCGGTAGGTGTTGTAAGACGTGACCCAATGGCTATGAAGCCGTTTGCAGGTTACAACATGGCTATGTACTGGGGACACTGGCTTGAGATGGGCAAGAAACTCGGCGATAAGGCTCCGAAGATCTTCAATGTTAACTGGTTCAGAAAGGATGATGAAGGTAACTTCATGTGGCCTGGATTCGGCGACAACATGCGTGTGCTTCTGTGGATCCTTGACAGATGCGCAGGTAAGGTAGATGCTGACGAGTGTGCTATAGGTTACGTTCCAAAGGCTGAGGATATAGATATCACAGACCTTGAGGACTGCGATCTTGACACTATCAAGGAGCTCCTCACAGTTGATAAGGAAGTATGG
>CAJFNT010000066.1 GCA_904395315.1 uncultured Clostridia bacterium | reverse complement strand
TCTACAGTTGTGTAGCGCCGTATACGAGACCCGTACGTACGGTGCAACGGGAGGTGGAGGGCTACCGCCCTCCGTCTACCCTATTGCCCGACATGGGCATACTCTAACGGGTGAAAGTCCCCAATGCGCCCAGATGGCGGGAAGCATATATCCGAACAGCAAGGGTGTCCATCGCGAGGTGGAATCTGAAGGAAGCTGTAAGCAAAACCTTGGTCCGACGGACAGAAATCACATACAAGGCGGGGCTCTGAGAGACAAGCTTGCACTACAAAGCGAAATCTTCGGCGGCTGCGGTAAAAAATATTGGTTTGCCTAACGTCTTTTTATTATGCAGATACGGCAATTGAATAAATTTTTTTTAAAGGATGCATAATAAAAAACAAGTAATTGTTTTGTCTGATTAAGGAGCTGAAATTTATGGATTATAAAGAGCTTGCAAAAGCAATTTTAATTGATGTGGGAGGAAAGGAGAATGTAATCTCATTTACTCATTGTGCAACAAGACTGCGTTTTAATTTAAAAGATGATAGTAAAATAAATAAGGAACACTTGGATTCAATGAAAGGCGTGATGGGAACTGTGAACAAAGGCGGACAGTTCCAGGTGATCATAGGCAGTGATGTTCCAAATGTGTACCGTGAGCTTAATATGTTGGGTGATTTTGAGGGTGCTGCAAAAGGTTCGGCTGAGCATGATAACAGAGGCGTGTTCAGCAAGATACTGGATACGGTTGCCGGTATTTTTACTCCGATAATACCGGCAATAACAGGAGCCGGTATTTTAAAGGCCTTTATGGCGCTGCTTACGGCATTCGGATGGATCGACAATACATCTCAAACGTATAGCATATTAGCGGTGTTTTCCGATGCGGCATTTTATTTTCTTCCATTTCTCATAGCATATTCAGCGGCCAGAAAGCTGAATTGTAATGCGGTTATGGCAATGTCGATCGCCGGTATAATATTGCATCCTAACTTTATATCGATGATAGATAATGTCAGAGAAACGGGGGAAGCATTAAAATTTATAGGAATACCTGTAACTCCGGCAACGTATTCCTCATCCGTCATACCAATAATTCTTTCCGTATGGCTCATGTCTTATGTTGAGCCTATAGCGGATAAAATCTCGCCGAAGCCGGTTAAATTTTTTACAAAACCGCTTATTACGCTGGTAGTTACGGGAACGATTGCTATAACCGCTCTCGGACCGCTTGGAACCATTATAGGCGATGGTATCGCATCAGGAATCTCATTCCTCAATAATTATGCAAGCTGGCTTGTGCCGCTTATAATAGGAGCCGCATCACCATATTTGGTAATGACGGGAACACATTATGGGCTTATCCCGATAGGGATCAATAATATTGCCACAGCCGGATTTGATACCATTGTAGGACCGGGTATGCTTGGTTCCAATATTGCTCAGGGCGGTGCGGCGTTTGCGGTAGCGCTTAAGACGAAAAACAAAATTATGCGTCAGGAAGCATACTCATCTGGGATAACAGCTGTTTGCGGAATAACGGAGCCTGCCCTTTACGGAGTGAATTTGAAGCTGAAGAAGCCGCTTATAGCGGCAAGCATAGGAGGAGCCGCAGCTGGACTATACCTTGGCATCACGGGAGTGGGACGATATACTTCAGGTTCACCCGGACTTTTGGCGTTGCCCGGATATATTGGAACGGAGGGATTTACAAATATAATAAATGCTGTTATTGGAAGCTCTATAGCGCTGGTAGTATCTTTTGTAGTGACGCTGATATTGGGATTTGATGATCCGAAAGAAAGTGAATTAATCGAAGATAACAGCGGAAGAGTCCATGGTATGGTAATTAAAAGTGAGAAGCTGTGCGCGCCGGTAAAGGGCAGAGTGATTCCGATAGAGGAGGTTTCCGACCCTACGTTTGCCGAAAAGATATTAGGAGACGGAGCGGCAGTGATTCCGAAAACGGGACTTGTAGTATCACCTTCTGACGCAGTGGTGGAAACTGTGTTTGAAACAAATCATGCGATAAGCTTAACGACCGGCAGCGGCGCAGAAATTTTGATCCATATCGGTATAGATACAGTTAAATTAAAGGGCAAACATTTTAAAGCCATGGTCAAAAATGGCGACAAGGTAAAAATGGGTCAGCCGCTTATAGAGTTTGATATAGATAAGATCAAGGCGGAGGGGTATGACACCACAACTATGTTAGTTGTAACAAATCATAACGATTATGACCGTGTGAAAATAATTGATACGGAAGCGGTAGAAAAGGTACCTTTTTTGGAGTTGGAGGCTGGAGCTGTATGATGAGTAAATTTCCAAAAAATTTTTTATGGGGAGGCGCTGTTGCGGCAAATCAATGCGAGGGGGCCTATAGTGAGGATGGAAAGGGGATTTCAGTTCAGGATGTTTTGCCGAGAGGATTACGCGGAGACAGGACCGAAATGCCAACGGAGGATAATCTGAAGCTTAAAGGGATAGATTTCTATCATAGATATAAGGATGATATAAAGCTGTTTGCGGAAATGGGTTTTAAAGTGTTCAGGACATCGATAGCATGGAGCAGGATATTTCCAAACGGCGATGATGATGAGCCGACTGAGAAGGGATTAGAGTTTTATGATGATTTGTTTGATGAATGCTTGAGACACGGAATACAGCCATTGGTAACACTGTCCCATTATGAGCCGCCTTTGGCATTGGCAAAGAAGTATAACGGGTGGCTGGACAGAAGGACAATATCTTTTTTTGAGAGGTATGCCGAAACGGTGTTTAAAAGGTATAGAGACAAGGTCAAGTACTGGCTGACATTCAATGAGATAAATGCAATATTGAAGGCTCCGTTTATGTGCGGCGCCATAATGACGGCTAAGGATGCATTGGATCCGTCACAGCTTTATACGGCAATGCATTATCAGCTGGTGGCAAGCGCGGCTGTGACAAAACTTTGTCATGAAATAATACCGGATGCTATGATAGGATGCATGATACTTGGAGTAACAGTGTATCCGTTGACACCTTCGCCAGATGATGTGATAAAGACAATGCTTCGTGATCGTGAAACTTATCAGTTTGCCCATATCCATGCCAGAGGAGAATATCCGGTATATCTTCTCCGTTATTTTGAAAAGAACAATATAAAGATCGATATTACAGATGAGGACAAAGAGATATTGAAGAACACAGTTGATTTTATATCGTTCAGCTATTATTCAAGTATCTGTGAAAGTGCAAACGAACAAAATGATATGACAGGAGGTAATTTAAGCAAAGGCTTTATCAATCCCTATCTGAGCGCGAGTGATTGGGGCTGGCAGATTGATCCTAAAGGATTGCGGTACACCCTGACAAAACTTTATGATCTTTATTCTCTGCCGTTGTTTATTGTGGAAAACGGGTTAGGTGCTGAGGATGAGATTATAATAGATGAAAATGGGAATAAAACAGTTTGTGACGATTATAGGATTCAATATCTTAATGATCATCTTGTAGAGGTAGAGAAAGCTATTGATGACGGCATACCTGTTATGGGATACACTTCCTGGGGATGTATAGATATTGTAAGCGCGTCCACAGCGGAAATGAGTAAGCGTTACGGTTATATTTATGTTGACAGGGATAATGACGGAAACGGTTCACTTGATCGTTACAGAAAGAAATCATTTGAATGGTATAAAAATATAATAAAAACAAATGGGGAAGCCCTTGTCAGAGAAAACAAAGTTTGAAAGATATATAATTTCGGGTATTTTGCTCGTTGGCTATGAGCCCGGGAAGAACCGGGCTCATATTGATTTGCACAATATCATACCTTGTAAATATAGTTTTCTTTACGCGGCTTTGACGGTGTTTTTTCGCCATAGCCTAAAACGCAGTGACCTATGCCTTCATAGTCCCCCTCGATACCCCATTTTTTCAGAAGCGCTTTCCCTTCTTCGGATTCGAATTCTTCCTTGGCGCGGTGGATCCAGCATGACTGTACGCCTACAGCTTCTGCGGCATTCATGAGATTTCCCATAACAAGTGAGCCGTCATAGATGTATGTGCCGATGTTCTTGTCTGCGAGCACTATTATTACAGTAGGCGCGCCGTAGAACGGATCGCTGTCGGTCCCCATGATTGAAGCGTTCATTTTTGAAAGCTCTGCGATGTCATCTTTGTTTTGGAGCACTACCATTATCGGCGACTGTCTGCCCATGCCTGTGGGCGCGTATTTGCCCGCTTCAAGTATGGCGTTGAGCTGCTCTTCCGTGATCTGTCTGCCGTCAAAGCTTCTGCATGAGCGTCTGGATACTAAAGTTTTTAATGTTTCATTCATTTGCATATACCTCCTGTCGTTTCCTTGCCGTATCGTAATAGGCACAGATATATTCATATTAATATTTTACATCTAAAATAAGATCAAGTCAAGCGTATTTACAAAATATTTACGTATGTCAATATAGTGCGGAATATGCCGTCTGCGGTCAATTTTAGAGTTGAAAGAATATTGGGTATGAGGTATAATTATCTTGACAACAAAATTTCAGGGTAACCATCCCGGAGAGAGGAGAATCAGTATGGATATATTTCATCCGCGGTCGGCTGTTTCGGATGATTCGGCGGCGGTGATCTGTACTCATTATGACGGTGCAGAATACACGGTATACGTAAACGGAAAGGAGCATATGCGAACAGGGCGTTCAGATATCACTGTGGGGGGATTGGCGCCTGATATGGAATATGAGATAACGGTCTTTGCGGAGGCGCAGGGACTGCGTGAGAGAGCGTCTGTGTTGATTAAGACTGCGCCGCGCGGAGAGACTGTTGATATTCGTGATTTCGGAGCGGTCGGAGACGGAGAAACAGACTGTACAAAAGCGATCCAGGCTGCGATCGATTCATGTCCGAAGAACGGCACGGTTTTGGTGTCTGGCGGCAGGTATATGAGCGGAGCGTTGTTTTTAAAAAGTGATATGACTTTAAAGATAGATGAGGGAGCCGTTATTATAGGTTCACCGAGAGCCTGTGATTATCCTGTGTTTGTTTATAGGTTTGAGGGCATGGAGCAAAAATGCTATGCCAGCCTTATAAATACGGCGGATGGTCAGCATAAGAATATAAAGATAACCGGCGGCGGAATTATCGATGCGAACGGTGAGGCATTGTTTTCTGCTGAGATGGAAGAGAACGCGGGAAAACGGGGACGTGCAATATGTATAAGAAATACTGACGGGGTCTATATAGAGGGTGTGACAGTAAGACAGTCTCCGGCGTGGTGTGTGCATACGATATACTGTAGATCTGTCGCGCTCAATAATGTGAAGATATTCACTAAATTTGATGAGAATGGCAGACGGTATGAAGGGATCTACAATGGCGACGGATTTGACCCTGACTCATGCAGTGGTGTAACAGTGTTCGGATGCACGATAGGAAGTCAGGACGACTGTATTGCGGTGAAGTCGGGAAGAGATGTAGAGGGACGTGAAGTTGGAATACCGACCGAGAATGTTCTGGTATATAATTGCCGTTTTACAAGCGGATTCGGCGCGGCGATCGGAAGTGAAATGTCCGGATCTGTGCGTAATGTCAGATTTGAAAACTGTGTTTTTGAGAATACATACAGTCTCGCAAGCATAAAGGCACCTCGCGGCAGAGGAGGCATAGTTGAGAATATAACATACAGGAATTGCCGCCATTTTTATAATGAGAATGAGTTTTCGGATAATAAATGGTTCCGCGGCGCGATAAATATAGACAGGTTTTATGGAGTGGAGGAATACGATCACACAGAAGAGAGGCCGATAGATAATGGTACCGGAGTGTTCCGAAACATAATATTTGAAAACATTGTTTCTGAAACAACGGCGGGATGCGCTGTGTATATATGCGGTTTGCCGGAGAGCAGGATAGAGAACATAGTTTTCAGAAATGTAAAGTGTAAAGGGAGGCAGGGATTGACAGTCAATAATGTAACGAGTCTGACCATAGAAAATTCAGAATTTGATTGATATTGAAGTGTAGATCCGCGGCGGTGTGAGCCGCGGATGTTTTTTATATAAAATAAGTTAAATGAAAGCCGGATCCATTTATACTAAGCTGTTTGCGCTAAAAGTGTATAGGATCCGGTTCAGACCGCAGCCGACGCCTGATACCGCAAAGGAAAAGAATGCGACAATAATATGCGGCCGATGCACCGAGACCAACGATCTATGTATATTTTAACATTGAAAGCCTGAGGCTGTCTATCACGGGAAGTTAAAGGAATATTAAAAATCGGCAAATTAGTGTAAAATATATATAATTGTATATCAAGATCATGTAAAATGTGATTGTCCCATAAAGAGCATTGACAAATAGCGAAGAAGATGTTATAATATATCCAAACATATGTTCGGAAGGTGATTTTATGGACAGAACAATACTTCATGTGGACGCCAACAGCTTTTTCGCATCGGTGGAATGCGCTATGGATCCTGAATTAAAGGATAAACCTATGGCAGTAGCGGGTGACAATGAAAAGAGGCATGGGATAATACTGGCCGCAAATTATATCGCAAAACGCGGATACGGCATAAAGACAGCTGAAACAGTTTGGCAGGCCAAGAAAAAATGTCCCTGGCTTGTGACGGTAAGACCGCACTACGATCTATATATGCATTTTTCAGATATGATGCGTAAAATACTTTTGAGTTACAGTGACTATGTGGAGCCGTTCAGCTGTGATGAATGCTGGATAGAGCTTCGGGGGATGCTTGCCGGTGACGGGGAGAAGACGGCAGAGCGGATAAAGAGAAGAATAAAAGAGGAGCTGGGTATAACTGTGTCAATAGGCGTTTCATTTAATAAGGTGTTTGCAAAGCTCGGCTCGGATATGAAAAAGCCGGACGCCATAACAGTTATAACGCGCGATAATTATAAAGAAAAGGTTTGGCCGCTTCCGGTAGAGACGCTGCTGTATGTGGGAGAACAAACGAGGAAGAAGCTTGAAAGGCGTGCCGTGTATACGATAGGTGATCTCGCTATGGCGGATCAGAGCCTTGTTTGCTCGTGGCTCGGGAAAAACGGCAAGTTGATGTGGGAGTATGCAAACGGCAGAGATATTTCGCCCGTGACGTTGTACGGAAGCCCGCGTACGGCGCAGTCGATCGGCAACAGCACGACCTGTCCAAGAGATCTGACAAATGCGGAGGAGGTAAAGACAGTGCTTATTATGCTTGCCGACAGTGTGGCTGAGAGGCTTCGCAGGTTGGGAATGAAAGGGCGGGAAATAACAGTTTCTGTTCGCGACACGGATCTTGTATGGGGATCGCACAGAAAAAAGACAGAGGCTCCTACAGATATATCATCGGAAATATATAGATATTCTACATATCTTTTCAAAGAGTTTTACAAGTGGGAGAAGCCTATAAGAGGTCTGGGGATAACCGTAAGCTGCCTTTCAAACGCGGATATGCCGGAACAGCTCGATCTGTTCGGAGATTCGGAGAAAAGGATCAAGCTTGAAG
This sequence comes from uncultured Clostridia bacterium, assembly GCA_904395315.1. GTDB lineage: Bacteria > Bacillota > Clostridia > UBA1381 > UBA1381 > Ornithomonoglobus. The sequence goes on along the minus strand of CAJFNT010000066.1, from coordinate 11,273 downwards.
CTTTAGAGCGAACAGCGGATTCTCTAAAGATTCGATTCGGAAGGTCTGTTATAAACAGGGCGAGAATGCTCAGGGATAAAGAGCTTTCAGGCATAGATTGAGGTTGATCGACAAAATTAACAAAATAGGTGATCTAAATATATAATTTTTGAGGAAAATAAACAATGAGACCGCTTTTTGAATAAAAAAACCTGATTTTTATATTTTATTTTTGTGCATATTGTGGTAGAATAATTATATTACATATGAATGAATATTATATAAAAAATAAGGTTTTGCCATACTTATATATCTCAGCGGGCATGGGCGGCAAATTCGCCGCCCGAGCCGCAGCGATCGGAGAAGCAATGGATCGGCAAACACGGAAAAAGGAGTTTTCTAATATGAAAAAAAAGCTTGGTCTTATGATAGCGTCAGTGCTTACAGCGGTGCCGGCAGCCAATATTACAGCCGGTATATGCTTGTTCAATACGGCGGTGGCACGTTCAAAAGCATCGCTTGAACAGACGCAGGGGATGACAGGTGTCAATTGGGGGAAATATGCGGAACAGATAGGCGAAATGGAGATAGTGCTCAGTGAGAGCAGGATCGCGGAGTATCATATAAAGTCAGATGATGGTCTGATGCTTTACGGGCAGTATTTCAGAGGCGCGGCATGGAAACAGGGAAATGTGAAAAAGATCGCTGTCTGCTTTCATGGTTATACCGGATTCGGCGGCGGAAATAACAGTGCCGCGGCAAAATTTTTCCTTGAAAACGGTTTTGATGTGCTTTTGCCGGATGCGAGGGCGCATGGACAGAGTGAAGGAGAGTACATTGGATTTGGCTGCCTTGATAGATATGACGGTCTTGAATGGATAAAGTTTCTTCAGAATAAATATCGTATGGAAGACAGGGAGGGAAGACTTGAGATATATCTTTACGGTGTATCGATGGGAGGCGCTACTGTATGCATGATGAGCGGGCTTGATCTTCCGGAATGCGTGAAGGCAATAATCTCAGACTGCGCGTTCACATCTCCGGAGGCGATGTTTGAGCTGGTTCTCAAGAATAAGTATCATCTCCCGCCTGCTCCGGTAATGCTTGTGGCAAATATGGTATGTCAGAAATATGCAGGCTATACATTCAATAAGTGCAGTTCCGATAAATCGGTAAAACGGGCAAAGGTGCCTATGCTATTCATACACGGTTCGGGAGACACGTTTATACCTGAGACTATGTGTCATAAGATATATGAAAACTGCGCTTCGGATAAGGATATCTTGATAATAGATGACGCGGTGCATGCTGAATCTTATTACAAAGACAGGGACAGATATGAAAATAAAATGAGAGAATTTTTAAAACTCTGATGTAAAATAAAGCTGGAAAGGCAGCCGCGGAGAATGTCCGTACGGCTGTCTTTTCTTATGCTGTATTCTGTGATCATATACAAAGGGTGCTGCCCGTTTTACAGCAGCACCGTGAAATATATTCTGCCGCCGTTCTTGGAGACAGTGATCTTGCCCTTGTGAGCTTCAATTATTGTTTTTGCTACCGAAAGACCTATTCCGTAGCCGCCGGTCTGGCGTGAGCGTGATTCATCTGAGCGGTAAAAACGTTCAAAGTATCGATTTATATCTTCGTTGTCATCGACATCGGTATCGTTTTCAACGATAAGCTTTGCGGTCCGTGCAGTGCTTTTTCCCAGTCGAGTCAGCGTTACAGCTATTTCTCCACCTTTGGAAGCGTATTTTATAGCATTGTCTATCAGTATCGATACGAGAGTGCTTATGGCCTTTGCGTCACCCTTGTATTCAATATTTGGAGCAATGTCGAGTTTGAGCTCGTGCCCTTTCTGCTTCGCCATGGTGACGAAAGATTCGGCTATCTCTGATACCGCAGCGCTCAATGGGAATACAAGATGAACATTATCATTAGGCATTTCGTTGCTTTTTGCGAGCTGCAAAAGTCCCTTTACAAGCCCGTCGAGCCGCTCTGTTTGATTTTTGATGCTGTCTATCCACTCGTTTTCGCCGTAGCAGCATTCAAGCACCTCCGCGTTTGTCCTTATTATTGCAAGCGGAGTTTTAAGCTCGTGACCGGCATCGGTTATGAATTGTTTCTGCCGTTCATGGTTTCTTTTAAACGGCTGTATGAGCTTGTCGGACAAAAAGATCATAAGTATGCATATGCATGTCAATCCTATGACCGCTATAAAAACAGAAAGGAATAGAAGCTGCATAGATGAGTTTATATCCTGTGACCTGTCAAGAAAAGTGACCATTTTATCTCTGCCGTTTTGAGTGACAAGATAACGGTATGAGCCGATAGAGCCCAGTGTTCCATCATCGAGGTCGGCGGTCAGCCCCGCATAATAGAACAGGTCATCTATACTTACAGCTGATATGTAGTTGGTCATAGCATCCACTATACCGCCGCTGTCATTTAAATGTATAACGAAATATCGTGTTTGATATGGCGTTTCACTGCTTACAAAAAAATCCACTGTACCCTCTATTTCGGTAGAGTTTTCCGGTATAGTGCCGTTATGGTCACTTATGAATCTAAGCATGCTGTCCGCATGAAGCCGGAGTCTTACTACGTTTGAAACATTTATAGCGCCGATTATCACGAATACGATAGTCGTTATAGCCAGCATTGTAAGAGTTATAAGCCTTAGCCTGAATGCTCTGAACATGATCGTGTTCCTTTCATTGACGACATACGGGGCTGTCGCATTCGGCGCAGAATGCGTAAAGCTTTATGCTGAGAACGAAATTCATTCCTCGGCTTGCCCCAACGTTCGCCATGGGGCGGAGCTTTGCAAGCAGAGCCTTGTTTTGGCCGTTCTGCACTAAATACGAACAGTCCTTAAGAGGCGGTCGTGTGTTGACGCACAGCCTCAATGTGTTATTCCGGTGTATTTAAAACGTATTTGTTATCATCTGTAGTGGTTATAGTGACATTTGCGCCTATAGCGTTGAGCTTTGCGCGGAGATACGAAATATAGAGAAACACCACTCCGTCTTCAGCGTCTCCGGAATCATCATCAAATATCTTATCGATGAATTGTTGCTCGGATACAGGATTACCCATTCTTGAGATCAAATATTCAAACATTTTGAATTCGCGCCCGGCCAGTCTGAAAGACGCAGAGTCTGTTTTGATCTCAAGATTTTCACGGTTCAGTGTGACATTGCCGCATGTTGTGATCTCGTTTTTATTTTCTCCGTTACGGCGTGTCATGGCGCGCAGACGCGCCATGAGTTCCCCGGTGTTGAACGGCTTTGTAAGGTAATCGTCGGCTCCCGCATCAAGCCCTGCGATCCTGTCCGAAAATTCCGACTTTGCAGTCAAAAGTATCACAGGCGTGTCCACATTTTTCTCACGCAGCGCCTTTAGAGCGTCAATACCGCTCATCTCCGGCATCATTATGTCGAATATCAGAGCGTCATATTCATTATTGAACGCCTGCTCGTATGCCGACTTTCCGTCATAGACACAGTCAACGTCATAGCCATTAAATTTCAGAATGGCCGAAAGAGCTTTGGTAAGCTCTTTTTCATCATCCGCAAGAAGTACCTTCATTTAATTATTCCCCTTCCTTTTCACAGCAGTATACAACCTGCAGTTAGCTTTGATTCTCCTTGAGTGAGTTTATCATATCTCGGATCGTCAAAAAATTCATTTCTACAGAAGCCACTTCATCAGCGCAGCGTCTCAGCTCGGCTTCTATCATTTTGTGGCTTGGTATGTCATGTTTGTAGCGTATCTGATGCTCAAGACTTGCCCAGAAATCCATAGAAAGAGTTCTGAACTGTATCTCGGCGCATACTGTTTTGTTTGTATCGCCTATGTATATCGGAAGCTCAACTATCATATGATAGCTTCGGTAGCCGCTTGGCTTGGGATTTTTGATATAATCTTTTACCTCAAGCACATTTATGTCCTTTTGCGCCGCCAATATAGACGATACTTTGTATACATCATCTATATATGTGCATATGACTCTCATTCCGGCCGCGTCTGTGATGTTTCCCTCAATATTTTCCGCTTTAGGTTCGAGCCCTTTCATCTTCAATTTGTTTATCATGCTCTTCGGTGACTTTATGCGAGTCTTCACGTTCTCAATCGGATCGCGTTCGTTGTGCAAAACGCTCGATTTACGGATAATGTTTATACGTGACGAGAGTTCTATAAGCACACTGTCATATAAGAGCAGGGAATCACCGTAAAATTCAAGCTCTGAAATTTCTTCTTCCATTTTTGATATGTGTTCCCGCGGGGAACATTCCTCCCAAATCTTTTTAATGTGATCAAGATCAGAAACATCGTGATCTTGCGATCATATAATATATATATTATAGCATATATTGTTTAAAAAGTCATTACTATATTATTAAAAATATAATAATAATGCAGATTTTTTTTATGTTTGTTTGTAGAATTCTGACGGTTTCAGTCCTGTATATTTTTTTACAGTCCTGTAGAAGGTTGAATAATCCTTGAATCCGCAAAGTCGGTATACTTCGTTTAAGTTGTTGTATCCGAGAACTCTTTGACGCACCGCGGCAATACGTTTGAGCGATACATAGTCGGATACCGTTATGCCTGTTTCAGCCTTGAACATATGGCATATACTGTATTTGCTCATAAAAAACTGCCGACCTATCTCGTCGAGGTTCAGCTCGTTCACATAATTCTTGTCAAGATAATCTTTTATGTTATTGATAACAGAATCCTCCTGATCCCCGCCTATGTTGCGCTCGTGTTCGATAGCATCGTTTACATTCACGGCAAATTCAAGAAAGAGCAGTTCTGTCAGGTAAATATTTTTCTCTGTTCTATTCGATAGAAGCTCTGTTCCCCGTTCAAAAAACTGATACAGTCCAAAAGCGTCTGCCGTTTCGGCAGGGATTATAAAGCTGTCAGAAGAATGGCGGCCGGTAATGCCGCGTGTCAGGTTATGCGGTATCTTCGAGAGCATGTGCGGGGACATCTGTATAAATATACGGCTGTATTCTGTTTCGCCGGTAAATGACATGGCGTGCATAACATGCGGCTTGGTGGCGATGATATCCCCGGGAGAGAGTATAAAGGTACTGTTTCCTTCCACATATGATGCGTCACCGCTCTTAAAATACAAGAATTCGTGGTATAGATGTATATGCGCGTCTATTTTTACAGAATCGATCGTTGCCTCGCTCATCAGAAAATCCTTTGATTTGAATGATATACCCAAAGCTTTCTTCCTCCTTCCGTGCCGGTTTAAATCCGTTTCTTAATATATTATATCACAATTGAGCAATATTTGCAAACAAAAAAACAAGATATGCAATTTATTTTTTTATGTATTTGTGTTAAAATTATATTAACAAGATAAAAATATTTATCTATTATTTATAAAAGAAAGAGAGGTAATTTTATGAGACGGAAAGCGCGTATATTTCTGGCAATAATAATGTCATTGCAGTTATTGTTGTCAGGAATCGTGACGGTAAGCGCGGAAGGTACTTCTGGCATAGGTGAAGCCTATATGGCGCCGGAGAGCCCTGCTGTCACTTATAACATGAATCTGGACTGGAAATTCTATGACACAAAGACAGATGTTGAGATCTGGTCCGCAATGGCTAATGCAGATAAGGACGGAAAGAAGTTCTATGAGGTCGATTACGACGATTCCGATTGGGAGACAGTCAGCATCCCGCACGGAATAGGAGGAGGAACGAATTCGTTCGCATCGGCGAATACGGATGCCGGCGGCGGTTACAGAAGCGTTCTTCTTTACAGAAAGACCTTTACGGTGCCGGAATACGCTGAGGGCAGCAAGGTGTTCTTCGAGCTTGAGGGAATAAGACAGGCTGCATACATATGGGTAAACGGACAAGAGGTAGGATATTATGAGGCCGGTATAACGGCGATGGGTTTTGATCTTACGAATTATGTTGAACCCGGTGAAGAAGCGGTTATAGCTATCTTAAACGATGGTACGACTGCCAGAGGAACGAGCGGAAGGATACCTTACGAGACAGTTCCCGGTGAGGAATGGGGTTCGTCGTATACGCCCGACAATTACAAGACAACAGTCGGAGGCGGCTCTCAGTTCGTATGGAATACAAAGGACTTCAACGAGCCGCAGATAGGTCTTGTATATGACGCGTATCTTCATATAAAGGGAAGCGTGTATCAGACACTTCCGCTTTACAACAACCTGAAGACAACAGGTAACTATATATACGCGGATAATTTCGATATAAGAGCAAATGAGGCGACTATACATGTTGAGGCGGAGGTAAGAAACGAATCGGCAGCGGACGGAGATTATACTCTTGAGGTAGCCGTTGTTGACGCTGACGGAAATCTTAAATACAACTTCGAGAGCGAACCCACTGCTGTTGCAAAGGCGACAGATGCAGGAATTGTATACAAGACGGCTGTAGAGAGCGATGTGTATTCTGAGGAAAATGTGGCAGATCCTGTAGGACTTACTCAGGTGAATACACCCGATGTTACATATATAAATGCAAGCTATGATGCATCGGATGTTCGTTTCTGGTCTCTGGACGATCCGTATCTGTATACCGTATATACTATCCTTAAGGACGGAGATGGTAATGTAGTAGATGTTCAGGAGAAGGAGACAGGTTTCAGAAAGGTAACATATGATCCAACAAGCGGCATCCTTATAAACGACAGAGCTGTATGGCTCAAGGGTTATGCTCAGCGTTCAACGAACGAGTGGGCGGTCATCGGGTCCGCAACGGATTGGCTGCAGGATTATGATATGCAGCTTCTTAAGGAGAACAATGCAAACTTCATACGCTGGATGCACGTTGCTCCCAAGCCTGCTGAGGTGCGTTCGTCGGATAAGTACGGAGTTGCTGTAGTATGTCCGGCAGGCGATAAGGAAGGCGTTGGACTTGACGGCAGACAGTGGTCACAGCGTACCGAGGCTATGCGCGATGCTATGATCTATTTCAGAAACAGTCCTTCGATTATATTCTGGGAGACAGGTAACTCCGCCGTTGGAAGCGCTGAAAACGCGAACGATATGGCAAGACTTCGTGATGAGATAGATCCGCACGGAATGAGATTTATCGGTGCAAGATCAACTACGGCGGCGGATCAGCTCGACTATGAGTATAACTATGCCGGAACGATGTATGGTACGAATAACGACAATAGAAACCCGAAGAGCGCGATCTCGGCAATGGAGCAGAACGGCATAATGGGACCGATCATGGAGACGGAGTATGCGAGAGACGAGGCTCCGAGACGAGTTTGGGACGTATATTCACCGCCGGATTTCGACTATGTGAACAAATTTATATCCACCGGAGGTAAAGAGGACGGCTATGACGTTTGGGATCTTACTCAGGAGGAAGCCGTTATAAACAATATAACCGAGTATAACGGATATTATTCGGACAGAGTAGGTTCGGGAGACAGCATTTATTCGGCTGCGGCTATGATGGTATGGTCGGATTCGAACATGCATACAAGAAACACGGCGACAGAGAACTGCCGTACTTCGGGACGTGTTGACCCTGTGCGCCAGAAGAAAGAGATGTTTGAGGGCACAAGAGCCGCACAGGCTGATGAGGCAACAGTACATATAGTAGGCCACTGGTCATATCCGGAGGTAACGGATGACACATATAACTACTTTGACACCGACACTGTTGAGTTTGAAGAGGATCACACCTATGAGGCGTTCAATGATACGCAGCTCAAGCGCGATCCTACAACGAAGACCGTATATGTTATAGGCTCGGCTGATGTGGACAAGGTAGAGCTTTACAGGATAGACGGAGAGACCGAGACGCTTCTCGGAACGGACGAGGATCCGGACAGCACGTTCATATACAGCTTTGAGAATATCGATGTTACACAAGGTGACGGAGTTATTGCGAAAGCGTATAACGTGAGAGGCGAAGAGGTAACAACGGATGAGATAGAGCGTACGGGCGAGGCTGCGACTCTCAGAGTTACTCCGCATACGGCAGTAGCTGAGGGAGAAGACGGAGAAGCTGTTTCTGACTGGCGCGCGGATGGTTCGGATATAGCATATTTCGATATTGAGGTCCTTGATGAAAACGGTAATGTATGCGCTTTGAACTATGACAGGATAGATCTTAGCTGGTCAGGAGAGGGCACGTTCCTTGGCGGATATAATGGCGGAACAGGCGCGGGATGCTTCCAGAACACGCAGGAGTCTGCGGGACTTTCGAATTACTTCGGAGGAATGAAGGACGGCGTTTCGACGATCGGGCAGAACTATGTCTATGCAGAGAACGGAACCAACAGAATATTTGTACGTTCCACAAGAAATGCGGGTGAGTTCACTCTTACCGCTACAATGGACGGACTGCTTCCTGTATCGGCAACGATAACCTCGAATGCTGTAGAGACCGTTGGCGGACTCACAACTCAGATGCAGTCGGAGCTTGAGCCGGGCGTATCGGAACCGCCGGTAACGAATACGGTTGATCCGATGAAGCCGCTTATGCTCAATAAGCTTACCATCGACTGGTCAAATGTAAAGACAGTGACAGAAGAAGATACGAGAGTATATTATGAGGTACAGCTCAACGGCGAGCCGCTCACGCTCAGTGAGAGAACATATCTCGGAACGATGAATACATTGTTCGGTCCGATATATGAGATACTTACAGCAGCTCAGAACGCGGGTGCGAGCGGATTTACAATGACATATAACGATTCGGTATCGCCTGTTACGCTTGAGGTGGCAAAAGACGGACATACGTATCAGTATGAGGAGAACAGAAACCAGCTCCTTATAGATAACACAGAATATACGGAATGTGTTGACACGCCGTATATGGAGGGCGACACATTCATCGCAAACCTTCCGCTTATGCTTGGCTATGCAGGTATAAGGACTGAGATAGACGATACGAATCATGTTCTCAATATAATCGTGGAGTAAGGAGGGAAAACGGAATGAAGAAAATAATATCATCCGTTCTGGCGGTATCTGTTATCGCGGCATCGATTGCGATGCCGGCGATGGCGGATTACACGGCGCCGGAGAATTCATATGATGTTGAACAGCTCAGATATACGTATGATGATGACGGTTCAGTGACCAATGATATTGACGGTACTAATGCAAAGCAGATCACGTCCGAAGAGCGTGTAATAGAGCTTGAGGATAACACTTTGTTTGCAAATGAGTATTATATGTCATTTGATTTCAGATATGACACTGTTGACGGCGCAGTTCCGGGAAAAATACAGATAGATAAGGCAAAGAGCAGCTGGGCAGCAGATAAAATAGGTCCGGGAATCACAATCCGTGACGGCAGACTTATGAATCAATATGGCAGTAATGACTATCAAGATTTGGGAGCTGTGCAGCCTGATGAATGGTATACAATGGAGTTTGAAGGAAGAATAGCGGTGCCAAATGCCGTGACAACAGTCCGTCTCTACTCGTATTCCGAAGGTGAAAAAACACTCGTGCAGGAGACCGAAGCGCTTCAACTTAGGCAAATGCGCGATGGCAGCAACGGTTTGGCAAACTGCGTGAGAGCCAATAATGTAAGTATAGATAATGTTGTTCTTATATCGGAAAACCCGGATAGGCTTGAGCTTATGGCGACTGCTGAAGCTATCCATGCCGGTCAGTCATCTGTAATGGATTATAAAGCGTACAGAATGGACAAAGAGGTAACAAAGCATCCGGTAACATGGTCGGTGTATGATGCTGATAATGAAAATCCTATAGAGGATGAAAGCGTTTCTATAAGTCCGGACGGTGTGCTTACTGCAGATATCGGTTCACCGGAACAAACAGTAACGGTAAGAGCTGAAGCTGTATTTGGCGAAAAGACTCTTCAAGGATCAAAGACTATAGATATAGATCCTGTGGATACAACAGATGAAAAATTTGATTTTATAGAGATTTCCGGAGAGACAGACATAAAAGCCGGAACTGAAACCGAATATACCGTTACAGTACAGAAGGCAGGCGAGGATGTAACAGATTCTCTTGAAGAAGGCGACATCGTATGGGAAATATATGATTATAATAACATAAATAAACTTTACGATGTTAGCAGCCCGAAGGTGCATGTTGAAAACGGAGTTCTGACTGTTGCGGACGATGTTATGCCACAGACGGTGACGCTGAGAGCAAGCTCAGAAAGCGGATTGGTATACGGTTCATTTGCAGTGAATATAGCTTTTTCGGATTTGCAGACAGAAGAGGTCGTTTTCAGCAGAGCTTTTGACGATGCTGATACGGTTCCGAGCGGCGCAAATCGCATAGTCGGACCTGATGGTACTTCAGCATATCTCACATCATCGGATGATAGCGTATGGGCAGTGCAGAATTATTCGGATTATCTTCTGACAGAACTTGATATAAGATTTGCAAATGAGGGTGCAGGATTTACTCTCATGAGACGAGATAAAGGAAAAACAAACACCTCGATAAATTACAGCGACGGAAACCTTGTAACGCACGGCGGAGTGGTTCTTCAGAATGCAAGCACAGAAAAGTGGTATCATATTGAATTGACATATTCGCAGAATGCCGCAGATTCATCCTGCAATGTGTATGAGTATGACGAAAACGGTGTTATAGACGAGAGCACAAAGACAACTGTGCTGGGTTTGGATATGCGAAACGCTGATCAGTACGGAAACCTGAACATTCAGTCGGGAACAATGGTCGATAACATAAAGATCTCGGTGCCGGTAGCAAATGATGTAACACTCACGGCGCCTTCCGAGAACGTATTTGCGGGCGGTACGGTACAGTATTCGGCTACTGCTACAAGAAACGGTCTTCCGATCAAGAATGCGTCCGGACTTCAGTGGGAAGTGCTTGATGCCGAAGGTCTGCCGCTTATCGATGGGGATATAACCGTGAGCAATACGGGACTTGTTACAGTAGGCTCGATGGTGCAGCCTCAGGTCGTTACGGTGCAGGTATCGACCGCGAACGGCGCTTCGGATTCGAGAGCGCTCAACATACAGACAACAGAGATATTCAAGGTAACCAATCTCGGTATAAACGAGGAGGGTACAAAAATAGTAAGAATGTATGTTGACAAGAATTTCTTCTATAATGACGATGTTACGTTTATAATCGCGATAAAGGGCAGTGATGGGATGCTTAAGGGACTTGAGATGGTAAGCGGCTTCGGCGACAGGTATGTTCTCGGAGCAAACGAGATCACTGTAGACATGGATCTGCCCGACGGATTCGATCCGGAGACGGATGTTGTTGAGACTATGGTATGGACGACATTCTGATCTTA
>CAJFNT010000065.1 GCA_904395315.1 uncultured Clostridia bacterium | reverse complement strand
TGTATTCGGAATGGTTTGTTTTTTCATAAAGTATAGATACATTTTTTACGTTCACCGATCCACATCCTCGAGCTATTACCGCATTCATTGCGCCATGAAACACCCAAAGACTGTCCGATGCATCTATTTCAAAATTTTCCATATCCTCTATTAATATCGCTGTGCGGCGGAAACCGTTATGTCCATGATTCGATACACAACAATTTTTTGCTTCCGCCGCAAATTCAGGATAAAAATGATATTCTCCTTTTTCTAACACCAACTTGTCTATTTTATTTTTTCTGCAATACTCTACTGCTTTTGTTACAGACTCAGAATTATCACCTTTAATTGCTTCTATAGTATATTGTTTTTTAATAAGCATATCTATTATTAATTACATACAGCTCAGTCAAATCTCCCCAACTGAAATTAGCAACTATTATCGAACAATTGCTGCCATAAGATTCCATCGTCATTATATCCTGAACTGCACCTTCCTTAAATTTGTCTGTTGCGGCATCATAAACAATAACCGGGACGTCTCCATCTACTGGCATTATCTCATTTACATTTTTGCTGCCTCTATTATAACTAAGTTTTACTAAAGAGTCTTCGATTCCAACAGCATATCCAAAACCAAGACGAAAATCTCCCTGTAGATCATTAAAAGTTCCGTTCCAATAATTATTTATTGCATCGTAAGGTTCACCGTTAACATCATTCCAGTGCCAATCTGACTCCTCGTCTGTCTCTCCCGAACCATTACGCTCATAATCATAATGTATCTCGACCAACCCAGCCACATTATTCTTATCACGTCCCACTCTTATACAATCACCTCGTTTCGGAACAATGTCATGTGGATATTCCAATTCCACATTCACTTTAGATCCGTTCTGCCAACCTTCAATATTATAAACTTCCTCTCCGTTCGCGGTTACAGCATGAGTTACTTTTTCAACTATTATAAACGCTTCTCGAGTATTTTGATAGTATTTATTCTCATACCATACTATCATTGTCGCATATGATCCGGCGCCAGATTTATACGCTTCTACTTGATATACTCTATTTGACACGAAATCGCTCATTGGCGCAATTGAATAGGAACTGTCATCTCGCTCTTCGGAAGATGTGGGAGGCACCTTGAAAATTATTGCATTAGAGTCAACTATAACATTTCTGTCAAACATTTTATTGTTGCTCATCCATCTGTGACCATTACTGTTAAGATTCATTATTTTCTGTACTGATGTGTCACTTTCCTTTGAACCGATCTCAAATGTATCTATTTTTGATATCTTATTTTCACTGTTAAGCTGATACATTACAGCACTGTCTATAAAGTATTCCAGTCTGCTCTTATCATTTACAGAAAAAGTATCACCGTCAAGTTTCATATTCGAAGCAATTTTTATCCAGGAAATTCCTCCGTCTTTATCAAGCATTTTCACCATTAACTCTTCATGGGTCTCATTTGTATAATCAACATTCATTATGTATCCCGGATTGCCTGCTACACCGCTTGAATCAAAATATGATATCTTATTATATTTATTCATTTTAAACAATCCGCTGTCACCCACTGCGAGATGATAATAAGCATATACGTCAGGCATATACTCGTAAATAGTGCCGCCTATATTAATCTCATTATCATTTGTTCCTATAGACTCTATCACTCCATTTACACTTGAAGCATTTACATATATTATTGCATGCTCATCCGATAAAGCCACATCTATTACAGAATTCTGAGTGATCGCCGTATCATCCAATACTTCGCCGCTGTCCGATAACACTGTTAGATATTTAATATTTTCCAATTTTATTATCTTCGTAGGATCGATCTTGTCGATTATCACCGATGTATTCTTATTATAACTGTTTACTACAACTGTATCGAAATCGTATATATCTGCAATTTCATATACACCATCATCATCATTATCAATAAGATGTATTTCGCCATTGTCAGTATTGAATGCCTCTTCAACGCCTGAATCAACAATCGACCCATTTCTGATAACTATAGCATTTGATTCGATCTTTGCGGATCTGTCTCTGTTACCATCGTAATATTCTATATTTCCACCCAGACCACCAAATGCTTCTATATCGTCACTGTAAATAACCGTCTCCCTTGTGTTGAGCGCCTCAATATACTCTATAGTATATTCATCATTATTATCGACTTTATAATAAACAGCCACATTATAACCCAAATAATCACTAACGTTATCTGTGTCACCTATAAAGAAATTTGTTCCGTCTATTATTACTGAATCTGCTCCCGGCATTGATCCAGTCAATGAAGTTCCGTATACAGCCTCGACCATACCTTTGCCATAATATATATCTTTATAATACGAAAGCATGGTCTCATTATAATCAATGTATAAAGATGAAGAATTCGATGTGTAATCTGTTTTCATCACATTCGCATTCAACGCGTTATAAACCAACTCACACATCATTCCTTTTGTGAACACATCTCCCGAACCCACTCCGTCCAAGAGGTCCTGCTCGGATGCCACTTTCATATAACCATCGGGATAACCCCCGTTGAGTTGAGCATATTCATTAAATCCCATAAGACATACAAGCATCTTTACCGCCTCATTGAGACTTACACTCCGCTCCGGATTGAAAAGCTTGTCTTCCGCCTCCGATATTACCCCACGCTCTGTAAGCTGATTTACCGTATATGCGAACCAGCTATCCGGTGTTACATCTGTAAAGTACATACAATCAGCTGTCATGGTCTGATTGATATCAAGGATCTTTCCACATATTGCAGCGAAATCCGCTCTTGTTATCTCATCATCGTTATCAAATGTTCCATATGAGTTCAAACTTATAATCCCAAGGGCAAGAAGCATCTCCTGTTTTCTTGTAGGTGTAAAAGTCTCCGTTTCCTCAGATGTTTCTACATTCTGATTCTCCGACTGATTTTCCTCCGCTGACACGGTCATCGCGGCAACCAGAGACAGCACTATTGCGGCAGAACTTATAAAGGCCGTTAGCTTTTTAAACATATCATTACCTCCAAATCATTATAGTGAACTGTATAAAGCTTATCAATACCGTTCATTACTGCCTTGAAGCAGTGTATATCACCTTTGCCGCTTCCGCGCGTGTAGCAGTATTTTTGGGATTAAACATGTTGTTATTATCTCCTACCATTATTCCCTCATTCTTGAGCGCATAAGCCGCATTATAAGCATAATTGCTTATCTGCCAGTCATCAGCAAATTTTTCAGCCGTATCGGTATCAATATTTTCAATACCGGAAGCCCTCTGGATTATAACTGCCATATCCTGACGCGTTATAGGCATGGAGCAACCAAATTCCGAAGCGCTTATACCATCTATGATCCCCGCGTTATACGCAGCTGAAATATATTCACGGTCCCAGCCGCCCTCGGACACATCAGTAAACGGAATACGCCCCCCGTTATCCGAAATGTTAAACGCCAGAACTACCATTTTTATGAATTCCGATCGCGTTACATTATCCGACGGCGCATAAATGGTTTCAGATCTTCCCGATATTATTCCTTCATCATATAACGATGTGATAGCCTCAAGCGCCCAATCATACCCGCCCAGATCGGTAAACACAGTTTCATAGGTCTCTTCGGTATCCATCGGCAGTTTTTCCGGTGTGCTACCAGTCGATGATGAAACAGTTCCGCTTGACGTGCTGCCGCCTCCCGCCGATGAACCGCCGCCTCCAAATGACGAGCCGCCACCACCTCCGCCGGAACCACCGGAGCCGCCGGAATTGCCTGTTTCTTCCGCAAGTTCCTCAAACGCATCCCTGAGAGCGTCAAAATTCGAAAAACTCTTTCCGTACAATCCGCGCCATACAGCTGCGTTTCCGTCCGACGCGTCTATGCCTATACTATCAGCAAATGTCTCGCATACAGTTTTCACATTGGCATATCCGTCCGGATCTTGTATAAGAGCAAGCGCCATCTGTTCCGTGACCGCATCCTCAAATTCTTTGCGTGACTCAAAATCTTTACCCTTCATCCTGCGGGTGGTCTCTTGTTGATGTGACTCTTTAAAAATATCAGCTGTAAATATCTCTGTTTCCGGTATATCATATATACGAAGATACTGTTCAAGTTCAAATATATTGTTCATATTGCCATTCTTGACATATCCATAAGCCAGAAACTCTTTGAACGTGTCTATGACCTGATCAATATTTTCAGTAGAATACGGTTTTCCGTTATCTACCAGAGTCGATATGTATTCATAATCTGGTTCCGCGTCACATTCCGGAAGAAACAATCCGGCGGCATATCTTTCCTCTCTCAGTATATCTTTTATTTCCGACACGGATGGCGCACTGTTGATACGCTCTATAACATTCTTTGCAGAGTTATTGCTCGTAAATACAAAATCATATGTAAATGTCTCTTCCCGTGTGGAAGCGTATGCAGTATATAACGCCGCCTCATCCATTTTAAAATCAAATCTAAAGCTTCCGTCCGCGCTGCTTTCCTTCTGATACTGGTATGCCATATTATCAAAAAAATCATCCGCGAAAGCGCCCTTCTTTATGACCGTGAGCAGCACTTGCTCATTCGGCTCCGCACTGCCCTCTATAACAACACTGTTTGTCTCAGGATCGACTCTGCATATATCTATATTTGCAAGCGCTGCCGCCGATGTCAGCACCATAACGGCGGCAACAGAAAAAATTATTTTACTTATCATCCTGTTCTCCTTTAATCAGCTAAATTCATATCCGAAAAATAAGCGACATTCTTATTTGTTCCTATAGCGCCCAAGACCTGAGAATATTCCATATATGAATTTCTCCCCAAACCATCATCCTCATTTATAAGGAACGCAAATTTAGGACGGTATCCACTTTTTACAAGACTTTTATCCGGAAGTATCTCTTCCCACGGCACAGCAAGCTCATATCTTGTCTTTGTTCCGTCACGGACTATCTGTAACTCTCCCGTTTCAATCATCCCTATCTGCTTACTGTTATTTGTGAGATACCGATACATCTGCGGTCCGTCAGGAGTAAGAGCTATACCCAACTCACAATAATTGCTGCCTGATGTCACACTCTCAGCCGCAATGCCCAACTGTATGCCATCGCCATCCCAAGCCTGCGAATCTACACTTTCATTACAGAATATATTATCCGTCACTTCAATGAACATATATAAATTATCCTCATCATACTTCATCGTTGCCTTTGCGCTAAGATCATCGCCACCCATGTATGATGTATTTGAATCAAGCAGCATCACATTCTCCGCGCCGCTCAGTTCCAGCCATGTTTCGTTGCTGTATTCACCCGGAGATATATTTCCGTCTATTACCGGCTTGCTATTTTCATCAGCATACGGCACAACTGTAAAGAACATTTTTTCCTCAAGCTCCATCGTTTCACCATTGCTCAGGTCAACTTGCATGGAAAAATCCCTCATCTCTTTTGTAACTATCTCAGGCAAAAATATAGAATAGGTTTTTGTTTCCTGAGGCTGAAGATCTTTGATAGTCAGCTGAGATATCTCCGATGCAAACTCTTCAGGCTCTTTAATCTTTATATTACCGCTTATAGGCGTTGAATTACGATTGTTTGTCACACTTATCTTCAACTGCCATCGGTTAAGATTTCCGTTACAGATCTGGTGATCGACTGACACAGTGGCGGTATTTACACTCTTTACATATATACTTCCATGATAATATATCTTTCCGTCTTTCTCTATTCTATATGACGCGCTCTTGTCAAAGAACTCGTCCTCAGGCGTATAAAGAGTAAGCTTTGCTGTTCCTCCATCAAATCCGCTGATCTCGGCGTCGCCGAAAAATGTGCTTCCCTCTTGGATCACTTGCGCTCCGACACTGTCAGGCATTGTCACTGTGTGCTCTACTGTATCTTCCGGAGCACCTCCAAGAACAAGACTGTTCACTGTTATCGGTGGCTCGCAGCCCTCAAATTTGTTAAAGTCTCCCACGATATATATAGGCTTATCTGTCGCGGCAAAGCTGAATTTGCCGTTCACACCGTAAAGCTCTGTCTCATTGCCGTAAAAATCATACATCGTAACTTTATCACAGCCCAGATCAATGCCCATTTCCGAGCGATTATCAGCGTTTATTGTCCATAAAGTGATCATCTGACTGCCTTTTCCGTCGGAGTTGCCACGGTCAAACCGATATACAAAATCCTCAGCGGTTGTGGACAGTCCCCCCAGAGCATCCTTGAACTCAGTGTTCTGAAGCTGATAGTTTGCATTGCAAACAGCAACATACGCTGGCTTCGCGGCATATGGAACATCGTCATAAACCGATTTTACCATTCCAAACTGCGCCTCCATATAGCTCTGCTCAACGCCGCTGTTTGCAAACTCGTAAAAAATATATTTATCGAATATCTGCCACGCCGCATTTTCAAGTATTGTTGTCACATGATATACAGCCTGATCTGATTCCGATATTGGATTTCCCAGCCATGTAGGCCATCCGTTCTCCGTGATCCATATCTCAGCATCCGGTTTGCCAAATTCCTTAAGCAGATTTTGCACGGCCAATCCGTTAGATATCACTCCGCTCGTCTCAGGTCCTCTTGAATGATAATACGGATGATAGCTTATACCATCCATATATTCTAGACCTCCAGCCTCGAATATGCTTCTCAGATAGCTTAAACTCAATCCCGCTGAGTCTATACCTATTACTTTCATGTCCGGAGCGCCTTCTTTTACTCCTTCATACGTTGCCTTCATAAGCGCAACATACTCCTCCGGAGTCTTTTCCGGATGATGGATATTGTACTCATTATATGACTCTATCGCATAGGAGTCATCT
>CAJFNT010000064.1 GCA_904395315.1 uncultured Clostridia bacterium | reverse complement strand
CTATCGATTACGTCGCCATAGCCGGCATTATAGCCGGCCACGCCGCCGACATGCACATTGCCGCCGCTAACTTCGCCTGTGTTATAGCAACCGCTTACTATTCCGTAATTTCTTCCAACCACGCCGCCGACGTTGCTATAACTGCCGTTTACATCGCCGGTGTTATAGCAGCCGCTTACCGTACCATGGTTCTCGCCGACCACGCCGCCGACATGGTAATAGCCGGCAACAGAGCCGGACACGCCGAGGTTTTGTACCACTGCGCCTTCGCCGAGATAGCCGAACAAGCCCTGATAAAGGGCGGAGCGGTTATTGATATACAGTCCACTTATCTCATAGCCGCCGCCGTTGAAAGTTCCGCGGAATTGAAGCGAAGTATTCGCGCCGTAGCCTCCTATCGGCGTCCACTGGTTCTCCTCGCTTCCTTCGAGGTCGATATCCTGAGTCATCTCGAAATATACGCCCTGAAAGGTTTCTCCTCCGTTAACCGCCGCCGCCAATTCTCTCAGGTCGTCCGCCGAAGAGATCTGATACGGAGCGCCTGACGTACCTTCGCCGCCGCTGCCGCTGTAGGCGCTGACCGTAATCATGCCCGCGCCCGTAGGCAGGAGCGTTATCAACATCGCCAGCACGATCAGCCAGCCCGTAAATCGTTTCGCTGTCTTTTTCATATTGTACCTCCTCTTATATTTCTCCGTCCGCCGCCGCGCCCGGGAAGTATCATATCGGTTCATCTGTTTGATATTATATCATAAGTGCAATGCGTTTAGCATTGCTACACACCGATACAATAAACACATCCAATTATAAAGCCATTCCACTGCTTTATTTACTTAACTGTGTTTATTATATCACAAACTTTCGATTTAGGCAATAAAAAATATAGCAATTCTACCAAACGACACGAAAAACGACGTAAACGACACACTTCATTGAAAATCTGATGTATTTGGGGTTGCAGTTTTGTATTTAACGTGGTATAATTAGCTTAAATGAACAACTTTTGGGGGACTGCGCCCGGTATACGGGCGGGATCCCATTTTTATTGAGGTTTATTATGAACAAACAGCTAAGAAAATTCAGGGGAATAGCTCGCTTTCTGAAGGGGAATCTGCATTTTCTCATTCTTGCCCTGTTCGCGGGCATGCTAAACACCGCGTTCAATTCCCTCACACCGCAGATAATACGGTATACGGTCGACCACATAGTGGACTTCGGCGCCGCAGGAAACACCCGCTTCCTTCTTTACGCCGCCTTGGCAGTGCTCGCAAGCGCCGCTGCGGCAGGATGCTTTACTTATCTCAGTAACATCTGGAACGCAAAAGGTTCGGAAGGTTTTATGAAGACCATGCGGGACAGTCTGTTCCGGCACATCCAACGGCTGCCTTGCTCATGGCACATGAAAAACAAGACAGGCGATATAATACAGCGCTGCACTAATGATGTGGAGACGATACGCAGCTTTTTATGCACGCAGCTCACCGAGGTCATAAGGATAGTTTTCCTTGTATTGCTCTATATATCGATAATGTTCTCGATGAACGCGCGACTGTCTCTCATAGCTCTGGCGTTTATTCCGTTCATAATCGGATATTCCGCTTTCTTCTATTCGAAAATATCGAGGCGTTTTCTCGCAGCCGACGAGGCGGAGGGAGAGCTCACCGCAAAGGTACAGGAGAATCTCACGGGCGTGCGGGTAGTCCGCGCATTCGGGCGCGAATCGTATGAAACAGAGCGCTTCGATGAAAAGAACAATACCTTTGCCTCGCTCTGGATAAAAGTCGGCAGACTTATGAGCGTATACTGGGGCGCCGGCGATCTTCTTACCGGGATACAGATAATGACGGTCCTTATAGTCGGCACGGTCCTCACGGTACACGGCGAGCTTACGCTGGGCGAATTCACGGCGTTCGTTTCGTACAATGCCTCTCTCGCATGGCCGGTGCGCAGTCTCGGCAGAGTGCTCTCAAACATGAGCAAAGCCGGAGTTTCAATAGACAGAGTAAATTATATCCTCAACTCCGAGGAGGAGCCGGAAAATGCCGGCGGACTAAGACCGCCAATGGACCGCGATATAGAATTTGACCACGTCAGCTTCAGCTATAACGGCAGCCACCGTGTTCTCGATGACGTTTCTTTCACCGTGGCCGCCGGTACGACTGTCGGTATCCTCGGCGGTACCGGGAGCGGCAAATCGACGCTGGCCGCATTGCTGGACATGCTCTATACGCTGCCTGACGACTGCGGGAGCATAAAAATAGGCGGTGTTGACATAAGAGACATCGACCGCTCATACCTCAGAAGGAATATAGGTATAGTCCTTCAGGAGCCGTTTTTGTTTTCCGGCACTATACATGAAAATATAGCAGCGGCATATACGGGAGCCGATGAATACGAGGCTGTGCGGAGCGCAGCGCATACGGCAGCCGTGGATGAGGCTATAGAGCAATTTACGGAAGGCTACGACACGATCGTCGGCGAACGCGGAGTCACGCTCTCGGGCGGTCAGCGCCAAAGAGTGGCGATAGCGCGGATGCTCGTCAGCGAGACACCGATAAAAATATTTGACGACTCGCTTTCGGCAGTTGACGCCGAAACTGATATGAAGATCAGAAAAGCGCTCTCGCGTGAGACCAAGGGCAGCACAGTGATCCTTATATCGCACAGGATAACAACGCTTATGCACGCCGATAAGATATTGGTCCTCGACCGCGGAAAGCTTATCGAATCGGGAACACATGACGAGCTATGCGCAATGGACGGAATGTACAAGCGCGTTTACGACATACAGACAAACATAGACGAAACACACCTCGGCGAGAGTGAGGAGGCGCGCAATGAAGATCGATGAGAAAGAATATACAAAAAACTTTGATATACGTATCTGGAAGCGTGTGCTGCCGTTCATAGCACCGTTTAAGAAGACGGCGGCAGCGATAATAATTTTCAACATCATATGCTCGCTGGTCGATATAGTTATGCCGCTGTTCCAGCGATACGCGATAAACAATTTCATAGCCGAAGGAACGCTCAACGGGATACTGCCGTTCGGAATACTTTATGCGGCGGTCATATTGTTCCAGTTCATAAGTGTTGTTATGTTCACGCGCGGCAGTGCATTCCTTGAGATGCAGATAAGCAAATCAATGAAGCGCGCATGCTTCGTGCATCTGCAGGATCTTTCACTCTCATATTACAATGTTACGCCCGTAGGCTATATCCTCTCGCGTGTCATGAGCGACACCGACAGGATAGCGACCATGACGGCATGGAACGTCTCTGATATGATGTGGGCATTTTTATACGTGATAGGCTCGTTCGCGGCGATGATGATGCTCGATGTGAAGCTTGCGCTCATAATAATGCTCATAGTCCCTGCGCTGGCTGTGCTTACATGGTACTTTCAGAATAAAATACTTAAACTGAACAGGCAGGTCCGGAAGATAAATTCGAAGATAACCGGAAGCTACAACGAAGGGACAACGGGGGCTCTCACCTCAAAAACACTTGTTATCGAGGACAAAAACCTTAACGAGTTCAAAGGTATAACCTCTGAGATGAAAACGGCATCGATAAAAGCCGCGCGGCTCAGCGCTGTATATGTTCCGCTCGTGCTGTTCTGCGGCTCTCTTGCCACGGCTATAGTATTGAGCCGAGGCGGCGGACTTGTTATGGAGGACATTATGCTCATAGGCACGCTTTCGGCATTCGTATCGTATGCCGTGGGCATCTTTGAACCGATACAACAGCTCGCCAGGAACCTTGCCGAGCTGATCTCTATGCAGGCAAACATAGAGCGCGTTACCGGGCTTCTGGACGAGCCGACCGGCATATCGGATCCGCCCGAAGTCGTCAAAAAATACGGCGACAACTATTCTCCCAAAAAAGAGAACTGGGAGCCGATACGTGGTGACATCGAATTCCGCAATGTATCCTTCACATATCCCGACGGAAACGAGGAGGTCCTGAGCCATTTTGATCTCAAGGTCCCCGCAGGAACGACAGTTGCCATAGTCGGCGAGACCGGAGCCGGGAAGAGCACGCTTGTAAACCTCGTGTGCCGCTTCTTTGAACCGACCTCCGGCACCATACTCATCGATGGCGTCGATTACAAAAAGCGCAGCAGACTATGGCTGCACAGCAGCATAGGCTATGTGCTGCAGGATCCCCATCTTTTTTCAGGTACTATAGCCGAAAACATACGCTACGGAAAGCCGTCTGCAACGGATGAGGAGGTCATAGCAGCAGCTAAAGCTGTAGCGGCCGACAAAGTAGCCGCAGCCTTTGACACAGGCTATGACACCGATGTCGGCGAAAGCGGAGACAGACTCTCTACCGGTGAAAAGCAGCTCATATCCTTTGCACGAGCCATAATAGCCGATCCAAAGATATTCGTGCTCGACGAGGCGACCTCGTCAATAGACACTGAGACGGAACGACTGATACAGAACGCCGTAAACAAGCTGCTGAAAGGCAGGACCTCATTCATAATCGCGCACAGGCTATCCACTATACGCAGTGCCGATGTAATACTCGTCGTGCGCGGAGGCAAGATAATAGAGCGCGGCACACACAATGAGCTGCTGAAGAAAAAAGGCTACTATTACGATCTCTGCATACAGCAGTACAAGGAAGAAAATACAGGCTTTGAATAATAG
This sequence comes from uncultured Clostridia bacterium, assembly GCA_904395315.1. Lineage (GTDB taxonomy): Bacteria > Bacillota > Clostridia > UBA1381 > UBA1381 > Ornithomonoglobus. Next base: position 46,239 of record CAJFNT010000064.1, on the reverse strand, counting down.
CCGATCATATACAGACCAGCCGCGCTGTACGCTGCGGCAGACCGAAAGGAGAAATAAATGGAACAGAAAAAGAAACAAATGAAGCTCAGAGTGCTTATAAAACGCTTTCTTCCCTACTTCAAAAAATATAAAGGAATACTGATATTCGATCTGGTATGCGCATCGCTCACCACGGTATGCGATCTTGTTTTCCCGCTAATAGTGCGGAACATAACGGATCTTGCCGTAAGCGATCCCGCCGCGCTCACTATCGCATTTATAGTGAAGCTGGGCGTTCTCTATCTTATACTTCGTCTTCTCGACGCTGCGGCGAACTTCTACATGCAGCATACCGGCCATGTGATGGGCGCGAAAATAGAAACTGACATGCGCCGAGACTTGTTTGCGCATCTGCAAAAGCTGTCGTTCTCATATTTTGCAACACACAAGGTCGGACAGATAATGTCAAGAATAACGAGCGACCTTTTCGATATAACAGAATTCGCGCACCACGGTCCCGAGGAATTCTTTATTGCCGGGCTCAAGATAACTGTATCATTCGTGATACTCTTCGGCATAGATCCGCTTCTCACAGTCATAGTATTCGCGGTGCTCCCGTTCATCTTCATTTTCGTCAAGTTCTTTAACACAAGGATGCGCCGCGCGTTCAAGGATCAGCGTGTTCAGGTCGGAGAGATAAACTCACAGGTCGAGGACTCGCTTCTCGGCATACGCGTGGTAAAATCATTCGCCAACGAAAAGATCGAGAAAGATAAATTCGAGCACGGCAACAAGGAATTCCTGCGGCTCAAAAAGCTCGGCTACCTCTACATGGGCGGTTTCGGAAGCACGAACCGTTTCTTTGAGGGTGTGATGTATCTCACGGTCGTTGTTGCAGGCTCTCTGTTCCTTATGAAAGGCAGCATATCGGCAGGCGATTTCACTGCATATCTTCTGTACGTGAGCAGTCTTTTCGCATCGATACGCACGATAATCCAGTTCACGGAGCAGTTCCAGCGCGGTATGACTGGTATCGAGCGTTTCTGTGAGATCATGGACGCGCCTCAGGACATTGTTGAAAAACCGGATGCGAAGGAGCTGAAAGATGTAAAGGGAGAGATCGATTTTGACAATGTGACCTTCCATTACAGCGATGATGACACCGAGGTATTAAGCGGTATTGATCTCCATGTTCCGAGCGGCACGAGCGTGGCGCTCGTAGGTCCCTCCGGCGGCGGAAAGACGACCATGTGCAATCTTATCCCGCGTTTCTACGATGTTACAGAGGGAAGGATAACTATAGACGGTGTTGACATAAAGGACGTCACATTAAGATCACTGCGCTCGTCAATAGGCGTTGTGCAGCAGGACGTTTACCTGTTCTCCGGCACTGTATTTGACAATATCGAATACGGAAAGCCCGGAGCATCACGCGAGGAGGTAATAGAGGCAGCAAAAGCAGCAGGCGCCCACGAGTTCATATCCTCACTCCCCGACGGATATGATACATACGTGGGCGAGCGCGGAGTAAAACTCTCGGGCGGTCAGAAGCAGCGTATCTCCATTGCGCGCGTATTCCTTAAAAACCCACCGATACTTATCCTTGACGAAGCCACCTCAGCGCTCGACAACGAAAGCGAAAAGATCGTCCAGGAATCACTTGAACGTCTTGCCTCCGGAAGAACTGTGTTCACCATAGCGCACAGACTCACAACGATAAAGAATTCCGACAAGATCCTTGTCCTCACCGACAAGGGGATTGAGGAAGAAGGCACGCATAAGGAGCTTATAGAAAAAGGCGGCATATACAGCCATCTCTACAGCATGTATGCCACAATGTGATACTATCGGGAACAGTACCGTCGCATAGCCACGGTGCCGTTCCCGATATTTTTTGTAAAATGCTTATTATCGACTTGACTTGGAGTATACTTTATGGTATATAATATAGTTATTAACTTTGATATACAGGAGACCGTTTCATGGAAAATACATTGATCCCCAAGCAAGGCTTGAGCGGCACGGCTCTAAAGCTATTCGCGCTCATAGTAATGACGATAGACCACATCGGAATGCTGCTTTTGCCGCAGTATCGCATACTTCGCGTGATAGGCAGACTTGCATTCCCGATCTTCGCCTATATGATAGCAGAGGGCTGCCGCTACACGCATAATAAACGTCTTTACTGGGGACGAATGACTGCTCTGGGCATAGCCGCGCAGATAATATATTATGCGGCTGACAGAGATCTCACAATGTGCATATTCATAAGCTTCGCGCTTGCGATACCGCTTATATACGCGCTCCACAGCGAGAAAAGCGCGCGTTCGATGCTGCTGCTCTCCGCCGCGGCATTCGCGCTTGTCGTATTCGTGACGATGCTGCTCCCCGAGCTGATCCCTGGCTTTAACGTTGACTACGGTTTCTGGGGCGTAATGCTGCCGGTTCTAATCTCGCTCGGCAATGACAAACGCCAGCGGCTCATACTTGCAGCGATAGGCATGGCAGCCGTGAGCCTGGCGTTCGGCGACATACAATGGTGGTCACTTCTGTCACTTATCCCGCTCGCAATGTACAACGGCACACGAGGGAAGCATCCAATGAAAACTCTTTTTTACTTGTATTACCCCTTGCATCTTGCAGCGCTCTATGCTATTTCGATGATAATATAAAAACAGCGGTACATAAACACAAACAGTTTTATGTACCGCTGCTTTAATATCAATTGATCAATTACATCTTTAATTTTTATCCCACATATTTTTTAATAGATCTCAAAACCCCTGAATATCTGTAGTGAGATCTGGATTCAATGGGTCAGAATAAAGTCCTGCATATATCAGCTGTCCATTTTCATCATAAGCCTTATAAGCGCCATAATATTCGCTATTTTTAATATCACCTTCACATACCACTCTGTAGCCAAAACGAAAATCATCGTCCATTACAGATTCACGCATATAGCCATTTACTCTGTCACCCTCTATACGTCTGCCGCCTTTTAATCCGGCAGAGTAATGTTGTTTTGTATAGCTTATTCCCTTTATAAGACGATCATTGTCAAACAGACCACGTTCGATAGTATAGTAATATCGTGTCCATGAGTCAAGACCCCCCATGGTTGCATCATGAGCATTATATATACCGTATCCATCACGGCTAAATCCACTACATTGTCCTATATACCTTGCGGAAAAGTTATTGTACTCATATATGCTGTATTCCCCCAGTCCTACTGACGGCTTATATTCAAGCTGTCCCGAGCTGCGATCATAATCCGGTCGCTCATCGATAGGATATTGGGAGATCTGTACTTCTCCCCCGGCAGAATCATATTCACGTTCTAACTCTGCACGCCATATATCTATATTAATCCTACCGTTTGTATAACCTATCGGCGTCTGGTTTGCAGCATAAGACCATTGATCTATAGGTTCTATATCACCATAACGCATGAGCTCACTTGCCGAGATCATAAGATAACCATCTGCATCAATACTGTTTACCGGTTCGCCATCAAGATATACTTGTACGGATGATGGACGGACATATCTCTTATCGCTTGCCTTAGAATTTATAAATTCTGTAGTGGGGATAGTATATTGTTTGTCGCTGTTCCGTATTATAAAAACTTCATTCCCGTTCTCATAAACATCAAAACGATAATCCGGTAACTCGCTTACTTTTATATACACGCCATTCAGACGCGGAAATTTTCTTATTCGCTCTGACTGCTCATCGTTGTATACGACGGTGTGTGTGCTGTAATATGATCTAAGCGGTACTTCATCTGTAAAAAGAGGCAGATCCGCTTCGCAGGCCTCACCGATGACCTCACTGCTTGTATCATTCATAGACGCAATAATTTCGTATGGCAATGCGGTATCTATATATATATAGTCCCACTATTATACTCTACATCAAAATCCAGAAACCACGCAAGGTCACGGAGCTTGAAAAAATTATTCCCATTAACATTATATCCGACAAACGTTATATGATCATTCAGATCCGAACCAAAGCATATGAGCGGTGTCGAAAACACGGAGACTATCTCTGTGTCAGACTCATTGAATGTTTCGGTATCTTCATACGATGTGTAAGCTTTACCGGGAGATATATACACTCTACCCGTATAGTCGCTATAGCTAACATTGAACTGCTTGTCTGTTCCGTTGAGCAGTGAAGCTATATCACGCAGCTTAAAATAATTATTTCCAAAAAAGTTATATGCTCTCACGCTTGCCTGAGAACCATTTATATTCAAAGAAATATCCACCGCGACCGGCTCCGACGCCATTGCATGCGCAGCCCAAAGGAAAGTCATAACGATTGTTGCCAATAAAAGTTTTTTCATGTTGATTTATCTCTCCTTATACTCACCTTTCAAGCATTTTTTGTATAAACTGTTCAGCTGTCATATTCCCGTTCAGGACATCCATGCACATTTTCTTTTCATACTCCGACACATTATAGCCCTCTATTTCAACAGATGCAACAGCATTATTCAAAGCATATTCTCGTTCAGCAACAGATACATTGCGCATATTTAAACCTCCATGATTCAACAACCTTGCAGATGATATTTTCAACCGCGCCACCTCCTCAAAGGGACATACATAGAAATTATGTATGTCAGCTTTGCCGCATACTTGGCGGCTGACCGTCCAACGTATGATATCTTACCCTTTTCCCAAATTCATTATATCAAATATGTAGCTAAATTGCAAGAACATAGGCAAAATTGCCGTTACAAAAAAAATACCGCGGCTGCGTTTTAAAACGCAACTGCGGTATTTCCGTTATTATACAGGATAGACCTTGTTCTCTCTGTCAACAAGCGTGTTGTCAACCTTGTCAAGGTTTGCTTCGCGGTATTTGAAGAACTTTACCGCTACCTGATCAAAGAGCGCGTATGAGAGCACATCCTCCGGCTGGCGGATCCATTCCGCGCATTCCTTCTTCATCTTCTCAAGCTCAGGCTCAAGCAGATCTGCCGGACGGCAAGTGATCCTTTCCTCATCGCCTATGATCTTCTTGACGATCTCCGGTGAGATCTCGCCCGGACACTTTCCGTATTCACCCTTTACTATAGCCTTAGTCTCCTTCGATACCATCTTGTATCTCTCACCCATGAGAACGTTCAAAACAGCCTGTGTGCCGACGATCTGTGACGAGGGAGTTACGAGCGGCGGATAACCGAGATCAGCTCTTACACGCGGTACTTCCTTTAACACATCCTCGTAAGCGTCTTCTCTTCCCTGCTGCTTGAGCTGCGATACAAGGTTCGAAAGCATTCCGCCAGGAACCTGATACTTCAACGTGTTCACGTCAACACCCATTACCTTGGTGTTCATAAGACCGCTTGAAATGTACTTTTCACGCAGCGGCTTGAAGTAATCGCAGATCTCGATAAGCTTGTCAAGATCAAGACCTGTATCGTAAGGTGTTCCCTGGAGCGCCGCTACCATCGGCTCTGTCGCGGGCTGTGATGTGCCCATAGCCATCGGCGATATAGCGCAGTCGATAACGTCAACTCCCGCCTCAATGGCCTTAAGATATACCATCGAAGCCTCACCCGACGTATAATGCGTGTGCAGCTGTATTGGAATCTTTACAGCGGCTTTCATCTTTGAAACAAGATCATATGCCACATACGGTCTCAAAAGTCCCGCCATATCCTTTATACATATCGAATCAGCGCCCATTCCTTCGAGCTGCTTTGCAAGCTCAACAAACTTTTCGTTGGTATGGAATTCCGAAGTCGTATAGCAAACCGTCGCCTGTACATGACCTCTTCCTTCCTTCTCACAGTATTCCTTAGTAGCGTTTATAGCGCACTCAAGGTTTCTCACATCGTTTAATGCGTCGAATATTCTCAATATATCAACACCGTTAGCTATCGACGCCTGAACGAAATATTTAACTATATCATCCGCATAGTGGCGGTATCCCAATATATTCTGTCCTCTGAACAGCATCTGAAGCGGGGTCTTCTTAGCCTTCGCTTTTATCTTGCGCAGTCTCTCCCAAGGATCCTCATTCAAGAATCTGAGACATGCGTCAAATGTTGCGCCGCCCCATGCTTCGAGTGAATGATAACCCACATTGTCAAGCTTTTCAACTATAGGGAGCATTTCCTCTGTGGTCATTCTCGTTGCTATCAAACTCTGATGAGCATCACGGAGGACTGTTTCGGTAATGCCTACCGGCTTCGGCTGAACATTGTTTTTTGCCATTAATATATCACTCCTTATCTTTGACATTCGGGACGGCCTCATGCCGCCCCATATCCGACGACAGCAAACACTGCCGTATTATATCTACAAATTAAAGTCCGCTGAACATCGACAGGAACACGCCTGCGGCAACTGCCGAGCCGATAACTCCCGCAACATTCGGGCCCATAGCGTGCATCAAAAGGAAGTTCGAAGGATTTTCCTTCTGTCCGACTATCTGCGAAACTCTCGCCGCCATAGGAACAGCGCTTACACCCGCTGAACCGATAAGAGGATTTACCTTACCCTTTGTAAGAACATACATAAGGTCACCAAGCAGCAAACCGCCTATCGTTGAGAAGCAAAATGCTATAAGGCCAAGCACTATTATGCCGAGCGTCTGTGCCGAAAGGAACGTTGACGCAGCAGCTGTAGCACCGACAGTGACTCCTAAGAATATAGTTATGATATTCATAAGCTCATTCTGGGCAGTCTTTGCAAGTCTGTCACAAACTCCCGATTCCTTCAGCAAGTTTCCGAGCATGAGACATCCGACAAGTGATACAGCGTCCGGAACGATAAGAGCAACGACTATTGTAACAACTATCGGGAACAGTATCTTCTCAGTCTTTGAAACAGGACGAAGCTGATCCATTACTGTTGCACGCATTTTCTTTGTCGTCAAGAGCTTCATAAACGGCGGCTGTATTATTGGAATGAGCGCCATATACGAATATGCCGCAACAGCTATAGCCGACAGAAGCGATGGAGCGAGCGTCTTTGTTACATAGATTGCTGTAGGTCCGTCCGCGCCGCCTATGATACCTATCGATGCCGCTTCCTTAACACCGAAATTTATGCTCGGTATCAATGCGCTGAGCACCAATGCACCGACAAATGTAAAGAAAACTCCGAACTGAGCAGCAGCGCCAAGAAGGATGCTCTTCGGGTTTGCTATCAGCGGTCCGAAATCCGTCATACATCCTATGCCAAGGAATATAAGCGGAGGATAAATACCGAGCTTAACTCCCAAGTACAGAAGATCCAACAAACCTCCGTTACGACAAACCATACCGACATCCAAATACTGACCATCTATCAAATATTCCGGATCAGTAAAGAATTCCGGATGCATCATTATTGCAGCCGAATCTTTTAGCATCGGCAGATTTGTAAGAAGCATACCGAACGCTATCGGCAGGAGCAGCAACGGCTCAAATTTCTTTACTATTGCAAGATACAAAAGCACACAGGCAACCGCCAGCATTATAACTGTTTTTATCGCATCCACGGGACCGCTTGAAATAAGAGCGTATACTCCCGTGCTTTCCAAAAAGCTAACAAAACTTTCTAACACTTTTTAGTCACCACTTTCTCAATTCAATTTATCAGTTTACCGAAACGATTACATCCTGCGCGTTTACGCTGTCGCCCGCCGAAACATTCACGCTTGCAACAACGCCTTCAACGCCGGCAAAGATCTCGTTCTCCATCTTCATCGCCTCGAGAACGGCAACAAGTGTACCCTTTTCAACCTTATCTCCAACATTGACCTTTACAGAAACTATAGTTCCCGGCATAGGCGCAACGACCTTCTGCGCTCCCATTGAACCAGAAACCTTCGGTGCCGCCGGTGCAGCTTTTGGAGCAGGCGCCGGTGCGGCTGCAGGCGCAGCTTTCGGAGCAGGCGCCGGTGACGGAGCTCCGCCGACTTCTTCAACTTCAACCTCATACGTCTTACCGTTTACGGTTATATTAAACTTTTTCATTGTAAGTTCCTTCCTTTCTGTGCTATGCACAAAATAATATTAAAATCTGTTCCCTATCGTATCACTGATACCGGCTCTGTTCCATGCCGGACGTGTATTCGGAACACGTCTGTAAGACTTGATCTTTAAATTATATGTCGATGTGTTCATGCTTGCAGCAACAGCTGCTGTGAGGACCGCAATAAGTTCTTCATCATCCTCAGGCTCTGATTCCTTCGCCGACGCAGCTGACACGGCCGGTGCCGCCGTCTGTATCGGAGCTGATACGGCTGCTGACGATGCCTTTGCCGGTTCCTTGTAAAAGAACACTTTAAACAGCATCAGCACTATCATGAGTATTACGAGGACAGCAAAAACTATAGCTAAACCTATAAGAGTTACTTCTCCGCCTGTGGCGAGCGCCTCGTCAATATGAACACCTACTCCGCTTATAAGCGAATCTGATAATTCCATAACACGTTCTCCTTTCCAATCTGCATCATACAGGGAGATTGCCGTGCTTCTTCGCAGGTCTTGAATCACGCTTAGACTGGAGCATTTCAAGCGCCGCAATTATTCTCGGTCTTGTCGAATCAGGCTCTATAACGTCGTCAACATAACCTCTCTGTGCAGCCATGAACGGCGTAGCAAACTTGTCCTTATATTCCTGTATCTTATCTGCTCTTGTCCTTATCGGATCATCGCTTTCTTTGATATCGTTCTTGAAAATGATATTAGCAGCGCCCTCCGGACCCATGACCGCGATCTCCGCTGTAGGCCATGCCATTACTATATCAGTAGCCAAATGCTTTGAGCTCATAGCGATATAAGCACCGCCGTAAGCTTTTCTTATTATAACGTTGATCTTCGGCACAGTAGCCTCACTGTATGCATAAAGCAGCTTTGCACCGTGACGGATTATACCGCCGTGTTCCTGATCAACTCCCGGGAAGTATCCCGGTGTATCTGTAAGAGTTATGAGCGGGATATTGAAGCTGTCACATGTTCTTACAAACCTTGCAGCCTTATCCGATGAATCACAGTCAAGCGAACCCGCCTTTACTCTCGGCTGATTTGCAACTATACCCACCGTATTACCGTTCATTCTCGCATATCCAACAACTATATTCTTTGCGAACTGTTCCTGTACCTCAAAGAACTCCCCATTGTCAACGATCTCAGCGATCACTTCTTTTATATCATAAGCCTTTCCTGGATCATCCGGCACTATGGTAGTAAGCTTTTCGGAAAGTCTGTTTATATCGTCACCTGTCTCAACATACGGAGCCTGCTCAAGATTATTTGAAGGCAGATATGAAAGGAGTTTCCTTATCTGCTCTATGCACCCCGCATCATTCGGCGCTGTAAAATGACATACTCCGGACTTTGAAGCATGCACCGAGCTGCCGCCAAGTTCCTCAGCCGAAACCTTTTCACCCGTTACAGATTCTATTACCTGTGGACCCGTTATAAACATCTTAGAAGTTTTGTCCACCATAAATATAAAATCGGTTATAGCCGGCGAATATACAGCTCCTCCCGCGCAAGGTCCCATTATCACAGATATCTGCGGTATAACTCCGCTGTTTACTGTATTACGATAGAAAATCTCTCCGAAACCTGAAAGAGCATCAAGACCTTCCTGTATTCTCGCGCCGCCCGAATCATTCATACCAACGATAGGAGCACCCATCTTTGCAGCCATATCCATGACCTTACAGATCTTTTTAGCGTGCATCTCGCCCAGCGAACCACCGATCACTGTGAAATCCTGTGAATAAACAAAAACAAGGCGTCCGTCCACGGTCCCGTAACCTGTTACAACACCTTCCCCCGGAGCCTCGACCGCATCCATACCGAATTCGGTACATCTGTGGCTGACAAAAGCATCGACTTCAACAAAACTTCCGTCATCCATAAGAGCATTGATCCTCTCTCTGGCGGTCATTTTGCCGGAATCATGCTGTTTTTTGATTTTTGCTTCACCGCCGCCGTGCTCTATCTTGCTTCTGCGGTACTGAAGCTCAGTCAATTTATCAACTGTTCCCATGATTTAACCTCCGTTTTCATAGTCTTAGAGATAATATTTATCAATTATACCTTAGTCTTTATTATATCATCAGCACAATGCGTATAGCATTGCTTTACACCGATACAATAAATACATTCGAAATAAATCCGCTTGCCGGATTTATTTTCTTGTATAGTATTTATTATATCATTTTTCTGATTTTTTTTCAATATCTTTATATTTATAAATCCCATATTTATATAAAATTCATAAATGGGAACGACAATGAACTTTTTTTTGTTGAATTTGAACAATTTTTTATCAGATTGTAAACGAACGTTTTATCCCATCTGTATCCATAATAATTGCTGTGTATAAAAAGGCTCCGGAGCGATAGATCCACACCGGAGCCTGACCGCATTATTTCCTTTTCCTCCATTTCAGCAAAAATGCCGAGTTGATTATTACTATTACCGAACCGGCATTATGTACCAGCGCGCCGATAACGGGATCAAGCACCCCTGTTATAGCAAGTATTATGGCAACAAAGTTCAACGCCATAGAAAATGTCAAATTGCACTTTATCGTCACCATCATCCTTTTTGCGAGCGATATAAGATGCGGCAGCTCTTTTATCTCATCATTCGCAAGCGCAATATCCGCAGCCTCTACCGCAATATCGCTGCCTATACCTCCCATCGCAATGCCCACCATAGCCTTTTTCAGCGCCGGCGCGTCATTTATCCCGTCACCTATCATGCAGACAGGCATATTTTGCTTTTGATACGAATCTATGATGTCAAGCTTATCTTCCGGAAGACATCCTGCGTGCACATCGTTTATCCCTACTATCGATGCTGTTTCCGCCGCAGCATTTTCATTGTCGCCGGTAAGAAGAACAGGGTCAGTCCCGGCGTCTTTTAGCTCGGATATCATTTTCACGCTTTCCTCACGAACAGTATCCGAAAGCGCTGTTATACCGGCATTCTCTTCGTTTACTGCTGTATATATCACAGTGCATCCCTCTGCCAGATATTTTTCCGCGGCTTTTTTGAGCTTCTCCCCTACTTTATAACCTTTTTCCGCCATCAATGCTTCATTCCCGGCTGTCACTCTGACTCCATCGACCTCCGCTTCAACTCCTCTTCCGGGTATCATCCTGAAAGCAGACACCTTTGGCAGTTCCCCGCCGTATTCCCTGTTAAAAGAACTCAATATCGCTTTCCCGAGAGGATGCTCTGAAAGCTGTTCGGCGGCAGCGGTGATCCCGTACAGTTCTTCATCAGATATTTTATCAGAAAAGCTCTTTACTGATGCGACCTTCAGTATCCCATATGTAAGCGTTCCGGTCTTATCGAAAGCGGCTTTTTTGACCAACGCCAGTCTCTCAAGCGCATCTCCTTCCTTCACAAGGAACCCTCTTTTAGCGGCATTGCCGATCGCCGCCATGATCGCGGTAGGTGTAGCAAGTACCAATGCGCAAGGACAAAACACAACAAGGATCGTTACCGCTCTTATTATCTCTCCCGTAACTGCCCACGTAATAATTGCCGCAAGCAACGCGATCACAACAATCCACACTGCCCATCTGTCAGCAATACCGACTATCTTGGCCTTGCCTGCATCCGCCGATCGAACAAGACGTATCATTCGTTGGATAGAACTATCCTCCCCTGCTCTTACCGCTCGCATCTCAAAAGCGCCGAACCGGTTCACAGTACCGCTCGATACGTCATCTCCTTCTGATTTATCCACCGGCAGGGATTCACCTGTCATGACAGATTGATCTATAGAAGTTTCCCCGGATATTATCACACCATCGGCAGGTATCGTCTCACCGGGCAGGACCCGTATGATATCGCCTGCTTTTACTTCCTCAGCAGATATTATACGCTCATTTCCCTGATCAATAACTCTTGCGGTCTGCGGCGACAGATTCACGAGCCGCTCTATGCCTGCCCTCGCCTTGGCTACAGTAAGATCCTCAAGAAGCGCGCCGAGCTGCATTATAAATGCTACTTCTCCCGCTGCAAAATCCTCGCCTATGAACACCGATGCAACAAGCGCTATTGAAACCAAAACATCCGCCTTTATGTCAAATTCTGTGACAAGGCCTATAACAGCTTCAAGAATTATAGGTATTCCGCACAGGATTATAGCTATCCATGCCGGATCAAATGGCAGCACACCTATATCAAAAATGCTCATCAAAAGCGCTGTAGCAGATACCGCAAGAAGAATTATATCTTTTTTGACACCGCCCATTTCTAAGATCTCTTCAAGTTTCTCCATGACCTCATCTATTTTCTTTTTCATATGACACCTCCATGATATAATATAACACATATTATATACCGCTACGGGTATATGTATATTATACCCCTGAGGGTATCACTTGTCAAGCATAAATTTAAATATCGTTTCAACCAAAATTATCTTCGAGCTTTTCTATGTTAAGCACACTCTTTGTAAACTTCGTATATGTAATGCAATATTCCGCATCTTGTTCATATTTTTCCGGATCGTAGTCTCTGAAAGAGAATAGGAGCTCTCCATCCACATTCAGCATTACTGTAAATTGCAGCTTCTCTATATGCGGAAATTTCTCTACATATACTTTTTCTCCGCCCGACAGCGCGCTCGGTATATCGATACCGAAAATAAAAAATGTCAAACCAAATACGCAGGCGCATATGATTATGTCTACATTAGTCTCTTGTTTCTTGATTTTCCTATAGCAAAAAAATATAATTGCAGCTGCAAAGATCAAAAATGTCAACACTATAAAACACCAATATCCCATATAAATCACCTTCCTAAAGATTGTTAGATATAAGTTATGTATATCTTTAAACACACATACTCCTTATATAAATGGTATCAATAGCAATTATACCACATATATATAGAAAAATAAAGAGATAAAGTGATATATATCGTAAGTTTTTATATATTTCTTGCTATATATAAAGTTATAAATTTATTCTTATTATATTATAATTACTAATATAATCAAGAATGTAAAGAGGGTATCATTATGAGTAAAGATACAGAAAACAGCATTTTGTTGGAGAAAATAGGAAAACGTATTAATTATTACCGAAAACAAGCACACCTTACACAGGAACAATTAGCTGAGAAAGTAGGTTTATCACCTAAACATCTCTCAAGGTTAGAATCAGGACATCATAACCCATATTTTGAGACGATCATTATGATAGCCAAAGAATTAGATGTCCCTATTGATGCATTTCTTGAAGATATTGAAGATAACTACATTAATACATTTTTACAACTGGTCAAATCCGATATTTCGAATATGAGTATGAACCAATTAAAAATGTTGAAAAAATATATAGAGTTATTAAAGGAATTTAGTTTTTAAAAGGAATCCATTATATATTTATATAAAGAGGTATAATATGTAGATATGAAAGGCGGTGCAAAATGGACGTTCTTGATAGACTGCGTAAATTACAATCTGATTTCGGTTGGTCAGACTACAGAATAGCGAAAGAGGCAGGATTGTCTCCAGGCACCGTTTCAAATGTATATAAACGCAATAATATTCCAAATATAACAACTCTTGAAGCAATATGCAAAGCTTTTAATATATCATTGTCACAATTCTTTTCTGATAACGATAGTATAGAATTGACACCGGAATTGAAAGAATTGTTCGACAATTGGATCAAATTGCCGGAAGATAAACGAACCGTTCTGCTTCAGCTTATCAAAATATGCGCAAAAGAACTTTAACGTTTCTTTTTTATTGTTATACATATCTACATATATAATATATTATATCACCTTACTTATAGATATACAAGTAAAAAAAATAATTATTCTAAAGTGATCATTGTCGAAAATATCAAAAACTGCCGCGTTATTCCGCGGCAGCGCTCATATATTGGCAAATCGTTTGATCGCATTTGTAAAATTCTCTATCGTCTTGTCGGCATCTCCATGCTCTATGCCCTCACGGACACAGTGCTTTATATGTCCTTCAAGAACTACCTGACCTGCACTGTGCAGAGCCGATTTTGCCGCGTTTATGAGTGAGAGGATATCCTCACATGGTACATCCTCATCTATCATCCTGTCTATCGCCTGTACTTGGCCTATTATTTTCTTGAATCTCCTGTGCAGATTCGCCGAATCCATACATTGTTTCATGATATCATCGTCCTTTCATCGCCTGTATTTTACTCTATCCCATATACGTCTTCAAGCTGTGACATGCATCGCTCTATGAATCGTCGCTGTTCCGCGCCGATAGGCTCACCCGAAAAATAAAACTCCGTTCCGCCGTCAGGACCTAACTCCGTGTCATCCGGAAGCATTCTGCACACCTGTCTGATCGTACCTTCATTGCCATCGGTAAATCTTATTTTACCGTCAAACAATCTTAAAAAATTCTTTTTAAAGTAATTAAAATGTGTGCAGCCCAGAACAACTGTTCCATAAAGCGAAAGATCTCTGCCCGAAAGCGCATCTTGAAGATATTTGTCCACATCTTCCGAGTCGAACATCCCGCTCTCCGCAAATCGCACAAGATATGGCAGCTCTATCATATCCACCATACTATGTTTATCCACTCGCTCGACCAATCTATGCAGCTTGTCGCCCTTTATAGTTATCGGTGTCGCCGCTACAAGTATACGTTTATCGTCATCGCCATAAAGATCTATCGCTTTTTTGACTGCCGGCTCCATGCCCACGATCGGGACCGGAAAACTGTCACGATATTCATGGGTCACAGCGCTCGTTGCAGTATTGCATGCAATAACGATAGCATCGGCATGTCTGGCTATCATAAAATCAAAAATATCGCCTATAAATCCGCGTATCTCCTCCGGACTTTTTTCACCGTACGGAACATGCTTTTCATCAGCATAATATATAAACTGCATATCCGGCAGCATCTTATATGCTCTGTGAAGCACTGACAGACCGCCTATGCCTGAATCAAAAATCCCTATTTTCATTGCCGTTCTTCTTTCGTCAATTAATCTTTAAGCACACCAGCTTATCTATGTGTCAATTATATCATATTATTTCTAAAAAAGCAATGGGGCTGTTACATTTAAAACAAACCGCATAAAAGCAGTCATGAAAAGGCTGTTGCACTGACGCAACAGCCCGCCGGCAATATTCACATGATCTATGCGCCCACAGTCATTATATATTCTCTCGTAAACCGCTCTACCGCCTCTCTCAGTCTGCAAGGTTCAATGCGATTTCGCTTGGCGTATTCTACAAACGCCGCAGCGTCATCATAACGGAAAAACAGATCATCCAACTCGGCAAAAGCAACTGTCTTTCTGCCATCGCCTCCATAAATGTTTTTCTCTATCCTTATACCGTAACAAATTATATCCGAGTATTTCTCGCTTACAAACCTCGGTATTATGTACAGATCTGTTCCGATACAGGAATCTTCGGTTCCCTCGCAAAGTTCTTTGTTCATATCTCATCATCCCTTACACTTTATTCGCAAAAGAATGCGTAATTATATTATATTCGCGCAAGTTCTGATTTATGAAAAAACGATCATAAGATTATTATTTTTCTCTCATTATCTGCATAGGCGTGTATCCGCTTCTCATTACGGTTTGTCTCATATCTTTATCATCCGGCTCATTCATACACCACACATCAGCACACTTTTTTCTTAGATTCACTTTTGCATAAAAACCTTCCTTAGCATTAAAAGCGTTCTCTACCCTTGCCGCGCAGTTTTCACAGGTCATCCCATTTATGTAGACAACTGCTTTATGAGGATAATGATCGGTATTATTATCTCTCGGTCTTATCTTTTTTACAGTATCGCCTCCGCTTCCGCAGCACCCATTTTTTAGCTTCTTTCTGTAACTTACAACGGCATAAACACAGATCACCGCAAGTACAACACAAATGACTATTGTTGCAGCCATAAAATACGACCCCTTTCATTTATATCATTGATTTGACACAGCATACACCGGTTAGTCAAGTCTTATTCTTGCTATATTTTATCACAATACTGTCGTTTTGTCAATGCATTATCAAATCAACAAATAAAAAACAAACCGCGTTCGCATACTTACTTCTGCGTTACGCGGTGATATAGTGATCATATTTTTCTGTATTTGCGCTGACCTATCTCATAAAGATCTGTCCCGCTGCTGTCCATCAATACAACGGCAGGAAAATCCTCCACCTCAAGACGCCGTATAGCCTCGGTGCCAAGATCATCGTATGCGACCACCTCGGCTTTTTTTATACACTCAGCGATCAGCGCTCCGGCGCCGCCTACAGCGCCGAAATAAACACAGCCATTTCTTTTTATAGCTTCCACAACAGCCTCGCTTCTTGCGCCTTTCCCTATCATAGCGCCAAGCCCGTTGTCAAGAAGTTCCGGCGTATATGCATCCATCCTGCCCGCTGTAGTGGGTCCGCAGGAGCCTATAACTTCGCCCGGCTTAGCGGGACACGGCCCGGCATAATATATCACTTGATCTTTCAAGTCTATCGGAAATTCACCTGTCTCATGAAAATTTTTTATCATTCTCTCATGCGCGGCATCTCTTGCCGTGTATATTACGCCGGATATAAGAACACTGTCTCCTGTTTTGAGAGACCTTGCCGTTTCCTTATCTATCGGCGCTTTTATTTTCTTTTCCATATCATACCTCACAAAATATTTAAATCAAAATTGCGTCAAGATCTGATCCGTTATGACCGATAACATTACAGCAAATCCGCCGCGGAGGGCAGTATATATTCAGCGCCGAGATCCTCAAAATAATCTCTCGCCTTTTCGCCTGTCACTCCCGTCAGAACTGCGCAAAAGTCTGCTCCCATAGCCTTTGCCGCAAGTATATCCGCTCCGGCGTCACCTACTACAAGCGTGCGCCCTATCGCAGATCTGTCATAATCCCCGGAAATGATCCTCTTGTCATCATAATCCGTTCCATACAATGCCTTTAAGAACATATAAGGATGCGGTTTCGTCAGCGCCGTTTTGTTAAGCTCTTTCTCAGCCGCAGCCACATCATCATAACTGCACAGACCGTTTGCCGCAAAATATTTTTCCACATCCCATGCCTTCAACGGTGTTATCAATTCCGCATACGGGCGTCCTGTCCCGGTACATACCCTTTTCGATAATGAAAGCTTATACAAAAGCGTCTTAAGCTTGTCCATAGGTATTATGGGCTGTTCTCTGTGCAAAAGTCCCGGTTTTCCGGACTCATTCGGCTCTCTGCCATACTGACGTTCAAATATTTCATCGCCGAGGAACCACTCCTGAAAACAATCTCTCATACCGCGCCAAAGCTCTCCGTTGCGCTCTGTATATTTTTTTTCTTTTCCTATTGCGTCTGCCGCAGATATCGCAAGCGAGTCATACTCATCGAGTATATTTTCCGAAAGTCCCTTGACGTATGTCAGTATCTTTTCCGGTTCCGCAGAACCGATCGTCAGAGCGGTCAAAACAGTTACATACCCGAGATCCCAATTCGAATTTACTCCGCGCGATTTGAATTCCGATATGATTTCGTCGTCACGGAACACTTCGCTCCTTATCTTCACCGCGTCGCCACTCATCTCAGTTGCACATATATCCTGAGCTCCGAAATACTTTTTGCTTGTCAGATATTCACGTACAGTAAGCGCCGCGCTGTTCCAATAATTTTGCTCGCTTGTTATAACACCGTCCATATCGAAAATCACAGTATCATACTTATCCAAAAAATCTTTCATTATATATTATTCCGTTTCTGTTATCCACTCTATCTTTCCAGCAACACCCGATGTCTTGCCTTTCCTTGACTCGTCAACAGACGCCGCTCTGTTCAGCGCTGATCCTACAGAACGATATATAGCCTCCCAGATATGATGACCATTATGACCCTTATACAGGTCGATATGCAGCGTGCACATCGCTCCCTGAACGAATCCCTCTAAAAACGTTTCCAGATCCTCACTGAGCATACCTTCCGTCTCTTTGGGAATATCAAGCCCATGATAGTCGATATCTATGTACGCGCGTGATTCAAAACTTACAGCGCATTCCGCTTTTGCCTCATCTATTATTCCTATCGCGTCACCATATCCATATGTCCCATCTGTCTTCTCTATATATTCTCTTACAGCTTTGCCGAGTGTGATGCCCAGATCTTCGGCGACAACATGAACAAGCGAATAATCCGCAAGCTTAAGCTCTGTTTCAATATTGAAACCTGCCCTGTACGCAATATGCTCTATCATATGGTTCAAAAATGCGTATGGAGTCGTGATCCTCTTTCTGTAATCCGGCTTTAGCGGTGAAAAATCCAGCGTTACCGCCATCTCCGATTCAGTCGTCTTTCTTATGACCTTTACTTTTTTCATTATCGGCTCTCCTTCAATTAATTCTCTGTATGCGCAAAATGCCGCACGCCCTCCGGCTGCGGCATTGATAGCTGATTATTTTCTCTCTTTTACAGCAAGACCGTGTGTATCGAAGCCCTCGACTTTTGCAAATCTGTAGGCATATTCACGCACATTTTCAAATCCGTCCTTTGACGCGTATCCTACCGATGAGCGCTTTAGAAAATCCTGCACAGACACAGAAGAATATGTCTTTGCAAATCCGCCTGTAGGCAATATAGCATTAGGTCCGAGGACGAAATTGCAAAGTGTTACCGGGGTATAATCACCGAGCAGTATCTCACCCGCATTCTTGATCTTCGGAAGTGTGTCAAACGGCTTTTCCGTCATGACCTCCATATGCTCCGGCGCATATTCATTTACAAAATCTATCGACTCATCCAGCGAATTCGTCAGTATAACGCCGCCGTATGTTGTAAGATTCGTCTCTATCCATTCTCTGCGCTGCTGCGATATCTTTTCCAACTGTCTGTTAACTATCGGTATCGTCTTCTCAACCAGCTCTCTTGAGTGTGTTACAAGAAGAGCTGCGCTGTCGGGACCGTGTTCAGCCTCTATCATCCAGTCAAGCGCTACTTTTTCCGGATCTGCTTTCTCATCCGCAAGAACTATTATCTCTGAAGGACCTGCAGGAAGACCCGCATCTATCTGATTTGCAAGCACACGCTTTGCCGCTGTGGCATAGCTGTTTCCCGGTCCTATTATCTTATGGCATTTAGGTATAGTCTCTGTACCGTATGCTACAGCGGCTACAGCCTGGATACCTCCTACTTTATATATCTCCTTGATGCCTATTATCTTAGCCGCGCAAAGTATAGCATCGTCAACTCCTCCCTCTTTGTTAGGAGGCGTTACAACAACAATTCTCGGCACCTTAGCGACCATTGCAGGTATGCCCAGCATACAGAGCACTGAAGGGAAGGATCCCTTACCGTGCGGCACATAAAGGCACACATCTACTATAGGAGTTGTTTTTTCACCAACCATGAGCCCGTCATCAACCATGGTAAACCACATTTCTTCGGGAAGCTGCTTTTCATGAAAATCATATATGTTCTTATAAGCGTACTCTATAGCCTCTCTCGTCTCTTTGTCAAGACGGTTATATCCCGCTTCGATCTCTTCCTCCGTAACTTTCATAGTCTCGGGAGTGAGTTTTACATGGTCAAATTTTTCAGTATACTCTAAAACAGCCTCATCGCCTCTGTCCCGAATATCGTCAGATACAGCCTTAGCCGTCTTCATCTGCTCGGTTATATCGAGTTCGGCTCTTTTCATAATGAAGTCATACTGCTCTTTAGTCATCTTATCGAGCTCATAAATATTTGGTCTCATAACTCCTTTTCCTTCCTTCCTGCGCCGGTATTATTTAAATGCGTCGCGCATCTTATCCATAAAACTTTTCTTCTTGGTATAGTTTTTATCCTCGTCGAACTCCCTCAAAAGTTCTTTCTGTTTTGAACTGAGGTTCTTGGGCACTTCAACAGTAACGGTCACATACTCATCGCCGTTTCCTCTTCCGTTAAGTATAGGTATGCCCTTGCCTTTCAGTCTGAAGCGCGTATTGGTCTGAGTACCCTCAGGTATATCATACTCGACTATACCGTGGATCGTCGGCACCTTCAATGTTGCGCCAAGAGCCGCCTGAACAAACGTTATAGGAAATACCACATTGACATCATACCCGTCACGCTTAAACAATGCATGCGGCTTTACGCGTATAACAAGCTGCAGATCTCCGCTCGGGCCTCCATTCTCTCCGGCATTTCCGGCGCCGGAAATACGCATTACCTGCTCATCATCGATACCTGCGGGAATATTGACCTCGATCGTCTTGTTTTTACGGACACGTCCGGTACCGCGGCAAGATGTGCACGGTTCTTTTATGATCTTGCCCTTTCCATGGCACCTTGGACATTCGGATATAACATTTGAAAATCCAAACATTGTCTGTCTGCGCTGCTGGATCTGACCGGTTCCATTACACTGCGGACATGTTTCAGGCGCAGTCCCTTTTTTTGCTCCTGTTCCCCCGCAGTCGGAACATGTTTCATTTTTGGTTATATTCAGCTTCTTTTTACAGCCGAATGCCGCTTCTTCAAATGTAAGCGTTATATACTGGCTAAGATCCGAACCGCGCCGCGGTCCGTTTCTTCTTGTTCTTCCGCCTCCGAAGCCGCCTCCGAACAAATCACCGAAAATATCCCCTATATCGCCGAAATCAAATCCGCCGGCACCGCCGAATCCTCCTCCGCCGAAACCGCCGGCATTTCCGTCAACACCTGCATGACCGAACTGATCATATCTGCGGCGCTTTTCATCATCCGACAGCACCTGATACGCTTCATTTACCTCTTTGAATTTCTCTTCGGCCTCCTTATCGCCCGGATGCAGATCGGGATGATACTTCTTGCTCATCTTACGGAATGCCTTCTTAATTTCTTCTCCGGACGCGCCTTTGCTTACGCCCAGCACTTCGTAATAATCTCGTTTATCTGCCAAAATCCTCACCTTCCATAACCGGCGCCAAGACGCCGTGCCCAAAATTGACTTTTCCGGTGCAATAAAAAGACACCGAATATATTATAATTCATTTTTTGTAATTTGTCAACATACACACGCATAAAAATATCCGCGCCGCGATCGCCGCGGCGCGGCATCCGTTCCTCCGCGGCCTCTTCTATAACCCAACAATGGGCGGAGCATTAAATGACCCGCCCTGCCGTTTATCAGCGTCCGTTCACACCGCATGGCGCCAATTGACCACTGGCACCATAACGAAGCGATCCGCGGACAGTTTGATTATTTATTATCGTCGTCTACTTCCCTGTAGTCGGCGTCATATACGTTTTCCTGACCCGGAGCCTGCTGCTGCTGTGACTGATCAAATCCAGCTCCCGCAGCGCCTCCGTTCGGATTTGCCTGCTGATACATCTTCTCGGAGATCGAGTAGAACTTCTGAGTAAGCGCCTCTGTAGCCGACTTGATAGCATCCGAATCAGTACCCTTGAGTGCTTCCTTGACCTTATCGATCTCTGCCTGCACTTCATTCTTCTCCGACTCGCTTACCTTGTCGCCCAGATCCTTGAGAGCCTTTTCACACTGGAATACCATCGACTCCGCATTATTGCGTATCTCTACCTCTTCTTTACGCTTCTTATCTTCTTCCGCATACTTCTCAGCGTCTTTAATAGCTTTATCTATATCCTCGTCACTGAGGTTCGATGATGCGGTAATTGTTATCTTCTGCTCGTTGCCCGTTCCGAGATCCTTTGCCGATACATTAACTATACCGTTAGCGTCGATATCGAACTTAACTTCGATCTGCGGTACGCCTCTCGGAGCCGGAGCTATACCTGTAAGGTTGAAACGACCAAGTGTCTTGTTATACTGTGCCATCTCACGCTCACCCTGCAGAACATGTATCTCAACCTGTGTCTGACCGTCAGCAGCAGTTGAGAATATCTGTGATTTGCTTGTCGGGATGGTTGTATTTCTTTCGATAAGCTTTGTGCAAACTCCACCGAGTGTCTCGATACCGAGTGAAAGCGGTGTTACATCAAGAAGAAGGACGCCGGTTTCCTCACCGCCGAGTACGCCTGCCTGACGAGCCGCGCCGATAGCGACACACTCATCCGGATTTATACCCTTATGAGGCTCTTTGCCCATCTCTTTCTTAACTGCTTCCTGTACAGCAGGTATACGTGATGAACCACCTACAAGCAACACTTCATCGATCTGTGAAGCTGTAAGATCAGCATCTTTCATAGCATTTCTTATGCAGACAAGAGTTCTGTCAACAAGATCTGCCGTAAGCTCATCAAACTTAGCTTTTGTAAGCGTAATATTCATATGTTTCGGACCTGTCGCATCAGCTGTGATAAACGGAATGTTTATCTCGGAAGTCGTCGTTGTCGAAAGCTCGATCTTCGATTTCTCAGCTGCCTCTTTCAGTCTCTGCATAGCTACCTTGTCATTTGAAAGGTCTATTCCGTCTGAGTTCTTGAATGAAGTTATAAGATAATCTATTATCTTCTGGTCAAAATCATCACCGCCAAGGTGAGTATCTCCGTTTGTCGAAAGCACCTCAAAAACGCCGTCGCCTATCTCAAGTATCGAAACATCGAATGTACCTCCGCCAAGGTCGTATACCATGATAGTCTGATCCTTGTCGCTCATTCCATATGCAAGAGCTGCAGCCGTAGGCTCGTTTATTATACGAAGCACTTCAAGGCCGGCGATCTTTCCCGCGTCCTTTGTAGCCTGACGCTGCGAGTCATTAAAATAAGCAGGAACTGTTATTACCGCCTGTGTTACAGGCTCACCGATGTATGCCTCAGCGTCTGCCTTCAGTTTTGAAAGGATCATTGCCGAGATCTCCTGCGGCGTGTATGATTTTCCGTCTATTGTTACCTTTTCTGTCGTACCCATCTTTCTCTTTATCGACATGATAGTACGCTCTGCATTCGTTACGGCCTGACGTTTTGCGACCTGACCTACTATCCTTTCTCCGTCCTTCTGGAACGCAACTACAGACGGTGTCGTTCTGGCACCTTCACTGTTAGTTATAACAGTCGGGCTTCCGCCTTCCATAACTGCTACACAACTGTTTGTTGTACCAAGATCTATACCGATTATTTTTCCCATTTTAAACATCCTCCTATCAAAATCACTTATATTTAATTAGCTACTTTTACCAAACTATGTCTTACAACACGTTCATCGTTATAGATATAACCTTTCGCAAAATCCTCGACCACAGTGTTGTCATCTATGTTATCGTCTTCTATGTGCATTACCGCATTATGAAGATTCGGATCGAACTGTTCTCCCTCAGCCTTTATAGGCTTTACGCCAAGCTTTTCAAGAGCGTCATAAAATTGTTTCATGACCATTTCAACGCCCTCTTTGAACCTAACTGCGTCCTCTGAAGTTACCTCAGCCTTAAGAGCTCTCTCCAGATTATCGCCTATCGGAAGCAGCTTTTCAACTGTATCTACAACGGCATCAGCATATCTTGCAGCCTTCTCGCGCTGTGTTCGTTTCTGATAATTATCATACTCCGCAAGAAGTCTGATATATTTATCCTTTTGTTCCGCAAGTTCCTGCTTCAGCTTATCCTCCGCGCTTTCACAAGCCTCAGATCTCTCCTCTGTGACCGTTTCCTCATTCTCATTTACTTCCGGCTCAGCATCCTTTTTCTTATCCAACAAAATACCTCCTCTTTACAGCTGTAAAACAGCCTTTTGTTTCTTTATAAAACTTTCTGAAAGTCTCTATACGATCTATCCGTCCGAAAACAGACCAAGCAATTTATCTATCTCATGGGATATAAGATCAAGACTCGCAAATACCTTCGCATAATCCATTCTTTTCGGTCCTATAACTCCGAGTTTTCCTATTGCCTTTCCGTCAAGCGAATAATTTACAGTTACAAGAGAACAATCTTTCATTATTTCCGGATCATTCTCACCGCCTATCCTGGCATTTATCCCTTCTTTTTCACCAGTTTCAGCTATGAGCTGTTTAATATTTGACTTATCATCCAAAAATCCAAATATCTCTCTGGCTTTTTCAACATCACGATACTCCGGATACTTCAATATCGATTTTGCATTTTCAACATATATCTCAGTTTCATCAAGCTCTGTTAATGACTCATATACAAAGCGTAGAACATGTATAAGAATCTTCGGATTTATCGAAAGCTTTTCGCAGAGTTCCGTTTCCAACCGGCGTATCGTCTCATAATTAATCTCATCTACTGTCTTATTCCTGAGCCTTAAATTCATAACAGAAGCTATTTTCTCGCATTCGTCAAAGCTAAGACGAACATTTAACAGCCTGTTCTTCACAGTGCGCGTAACGATTATAAGCATTACCGTCTCCGACGTCACCGGAACAAGATCTATTTTCTTTATTTCTGTTCTCTCCGATACCGGCACGGAAACGACAGTTGTATAATCCGTAAGCACCGATGCAAGGAATCCCGCTCTTTTTACCGCCTTGTCAAGGGTTTCAAGTCTTCCCTCCAGCTCCTGTTGCAACCGCCTTATCGTTTCAAGCCCGATCCTATACCTCTTCATCAAAGAGTTTACATAAAACCTATATCCAGCATCAGATGGAATGCGTCCCGCTGATGTATGCGGCTGTATAAGATAACCCATGTCTTCAAGATCTGCCATCTCATTGCGAATGGTCGCGCTTGAAAGACCAAGCTCATGTTTTTTTGAGATCGACCTTGATCCAACAGGCTCTGCCGAATCAATATATTCATCTATTATAGCCTGTAATATAAGCTTCTTTCTGTCGTTAAGATCCATATGTGTCCGCATCCTTTCGTATGCAATCACTAAATCCTTCGATTTTTACTGTTAGCACTCAAGCCTGTCGAGTGCTAACAACTATATATAAAATAACACTTTTTATCTTGATTGTCAAGTATTTTATACTATTTTTAATATTTTATTCATAATTCAATAAAATACTTATAAACACTTCACTACTCACAGTATAAATTCACACATAACCGAATTTGAGACATCTATCCCACGCTCTGTCAGCCTGCATACTCCGCCTGAAAGATCAAGCAATCCCATCCGCTCAAATTTATCCATAGTGCTGCCGTATATCTCCGTTATATCTCTGCCAAACCTACTCTTGAAACCCGCAAAAGATACACCGCGCGTCATTCTCAATCCAAGCATCATAAACTCCGACATTTTATCCCCTTCTGTGAGCAGTTCCTTCTCCCCGCCGCCAAAATCTCCGTTCATATACTCAATTAATGAACATTTATTCGAGTATCTTGCGCCAAGGTAATACGAGTGCGCGGCCACCCCGAGCCCAATGTACTCGCCGTATTGCCAGTACATCATATTGTGTCTCGACTCATATCCTGACATAGCATAGTTTGATATCTCATATCTTTCAAATCCATGATCCGCAAGATAACTGCCTGTATAATGATAAAGCTCACGCTCCGCATCTTCATCCGGTTCAGAATATATGCCATTCCTGTATTTTTCAAATAGAGGTGTGTCTCTTTCAAGAATCATACTGTAAACGCTTATATGCTTTATTGGAAGAGAGACTGCTGTTTCAAGCGAGCTTTTAAAGCTTTCCTCAGTCTGCATAGGCAATGACTGCATAAGATCTATGTTTATATTGGAAAATCCACCTTTTGAAAGAGCGTTTACTGTATCAAAAGCGGTCTCTGAACTATGTATTCTTCCCGCCGCCTTGAGTTCTTTGTTATTAAACGACTGTACTCCTACACTTGCGCGATCCACTCCACCCTCAAGCATAGCATATATTTTATCTTCAGATACAGTTCCGGGGTTCATCTCCATGCTCCATTCCACACATTGATCCAAAGAGAAATTATTTTTAATATTTTGGCATAATCTCCTGATGAGATCCGGGGAAAGCACAGATGGTGTTCCTCCGCCTATAAAAACAGTATCTATTTTTTCGCCTTGATATACCTTCATTTCTTTTTCAAGCGCGTCTATATATGTCTCAAATCTCGACTCCATTCCCGAAAACGAAACAAAATCACAATATTCGCATTTCTTCACACAAAAAGGTATATGGATGTACAGTCCTGCCAATATTCTTCGCTCCTCTCAAAAAAAGAGCTGTTTCCGCACGGAACAGCTCCGGATAAACAGCAGCTGCACAGCAGCCGCTTATTCGTATATTCAGTCATCAATATCCCCGTCATCATCATCCGAAACATCGGACTCTTCGTCCGGAATATCAAATTCCAATTCAATACTCCTGTGACAATTCGGGCAGACAATATTGTTCTCTTCATCCAACAGATCAAAGTCTACCACGACATCCTCTCCGCATTCAGGGCACATGATCTCAAAAAGATTATCGTCGTCATCGTCAAAATCATCGAAAAGCCCATCATCATCGTCGTCTAAATCATATCCAAATGAGTCATCTTCCGCAGGATCATCATAGATATCATCCACATCCATGCTCAGATCATAAAGATCCTCATCAAGCATCTCTACCTCATCCGTCAACTCATCAATACTATCTTCAAGCTGCTCAATACGATCAGCAGCTTCCGATACAAGATCTATCAGCTTAGAGATCAGCTTTCCCTCATCAGACTTTGTATCAATCGCCATACCCTCGGCAAGACCTCTCAAGAACGCCGCATCTTTAGAAATTTCACTCATGGCTCAAACCTCCCTTCAGCGTATACATAAGTTCTCGTCCATTCACCGCGATCAGTGAACGACCACAAAGATTATTTCGTTACACGCTCCATATATTCGCCTGTTCTCGTGTCTACTCTTATTATATCAGAACCGTCAACGAACAGCGGCACCTGAATAACAGCTCCCGTTTCAAGTGTAGCCGGTTTCGTAGCGCCTGTTGCTGTATTTCCGGCAAACCCAGGCTCTGTTTCAGCTATTGCAAGTTCCACAAATGTCGGAGGCTCAATATCGAATACCTTGCCCTTATATGACAATATCTTACATACATCGTTTTCTTTTACAAACTTCATCTTGTCTTTGATATCATTCATCGCTATCGGAAGCA
The DNA here is from genome assembly GCA_904395315.1 of uncultured Clostridia bacterium. Classification (GTDB taxonomy): domain Bacteria; phylum Bacillota; class Clostridia; order UBA1381; family UBA1381; genus Ornithomonoglobus. Next base: position 19,303 of record CAJFNT010000064.1, on the reverse strand, counting down.
TGTCAAATGTCTCCTGATCCATGAAGTAGTAAAGATCTCCGTCATTGTAAGAATACTGCATGTCCTTTCTTTCTACGAAAGCGTTTTCAAATTTTTCTGTCGGTCTGAAAGACTTCTCAACCACACTTCCGGTTATGACATTCTTCATCTTCGTTCTTACAAATGCCGCACCCTTTCCCGGCTTTACATGCTGGAATTCCACAACCTGCCAAACTCCGCCGTCCATTTCAAATGTTACTCCGTTTCTAAAATCACCTGCGGTAACCATCTTATTTCATTCCTTTCCACCCGGGGCTCCGGGATTTTCTATTCTTTTCATCAGCTGCCATTCCGAACGTTTATATCCATTGCAGACAGCATCATACATATTTATTTTACCAAATATTCGCCCGAAATGCAATACCTTTTTTCAATAAATATTATATATACTTATTTTTTGCGCAAAACAACGGGGTTTCGAGCCGTTCAACGCATCATTAACGGCATTTGAGACCAAACATCCGGCACGATGTATTATGTTTACTCCTTCAGATCTCTATGAGCTCTTTTGGAGAATGTGTGAAATTCTTTATCTCCCCTCCAGATACAGCAATCAGATCTTCTATTCTCACACCGCCGAAACCATCTATATATATTCCCGGCTCAACGCTCAAAACATTTCCTTCCTCAAGAACATCTTTGCTTTTAGGCGAAAAATTAGGCCGCTCATGTATCTCGATACCGACACTATGTCCCAGCGCATGTCCGAAATTCTTGCCGTAGCCCGCCTCTTCAATAACACGCCTTGCTATTGCATCAGCTTCCGCACAGGGTATACCCATATATATCCCGTTTATCGCCTTTTCCTGGGCTTTCAGGACAATATCATACACTTCCCGCTGTCTCGCACTCGCTTTTCCGATCACAACAGTCCTTGTCATATCTGAACAATATCCCTTATATACACAGCCAAAGTCAAGAGTCAGAAAATCGCCGTTCCCTATGACCTTATCTGTTGCTGTGCCATGCGGCATAGCGGATCTCGCTCCCGATGCTGCTATAGTCGTAAATGACAGATCACTCGCTCCGTTTTTTTTCATGTATGTTTCAAGCTCCAAAGCTACCTCACGTTCTGTCATTCCCGCGCGTGCAAAACTGAGTATATGTGAAAACGCCTCATCGCCTATCCTCTCGGCATCGGCAATGATCCCAAGCTCCGTTTCATCTTTAACACGTCTCGGCTCATCTATCATGCTTTGAGCCTTAAAAAACATCTTGCCTGAGGCCGCTTCTTTAAGCTTCTCGTACTCGCCCACCGTCATCTTTTCTTCTTCGAAGCATATCTTTTCTTTTTGTACATTTCCAAAAATCTTTTCCCAGCCCTCGGAGATATCAATCACATCAAAATCTTTCGCCTGCTCCTTAGCCTGTATAGTATACCTCGAATCCGTTATTATCAAACGCATATCTTTTGATATCAAAAGATATGCGTCCTCAGACGTAAATCCGCTGTAATAAAAAATATTCGGATATCCCGAAATAAGGACCGCCCGATCATCTCCCAGGCCTTTTACAAGCTTATCTATCCTCGATAACATCACACAACGCCTCCAATGCAAGCTCATATCCTTTTAGTCCCAAACCACATATCTGACCGATACATTCAGGCACAGTCACGGATGTATGTCTGAATTCCTCTCTCTTATGTATATTCGAGATATGCACCTCTATCGCGGGCAGCTTTACGGAACCGAGCGCATCCCTTATGGCATATGAATAATGAGTAAACGCTCCGGGATTCATTATTATACCGTCATATACGCCCAGCGCATTCTGTATCTCCTCACATATCGCTCCCTCGTAATTACTCTGGAAAAATGATACCTCTGCACCCAGTTCATCAGCCCTTGCCTTTACACGCTCTTCCACGCTCTTTAAAGAGTCTGTTCCATATATACCGGGCTCGCGTATACCAAGCATATTCAGATTCACACCGTTTATCACCAATATCTTTTTCACAGCTTTTCCACTTCCTTAATAAGTTCTTCTACTATCATATTTTCCGGCACCTTACGCAGTATCTCACCTTTTCGGAAGATTATACCTTCTCCTTTGCCTCCGGCTATTCCTATATCGGCATCCCTTGCTTCTCCGGGACCGTTCACCACACACCCCATGACTGCGACTTTTATATTCTTATCAACTCCAGCCAGACGCCTCTCAACCTCAGAAGCTATGCCTATAAGGTCTATCTGTGTTCTGCCGCAGGTCGGACACGACACAAATTCTATGCCGTTTTTGCGCTCGCCGAGAACTCTCAGGATATCCTTTGCGGCATATATCTCCCGAACAGGATCAGCTGTAAGAGAAACGCGTATAGTATCGCCTATACCTTCTGAAATAAGCGTGCCTATACCTATGCTTGACTTTATTGTTCCCATTCTCTCTGTTCCGGATTCAGTAACTCCCACATGCAGCGGTATATATGTTTTTGCTGAAAATTTCCGATATGCCTCTATCATAGCCGATACATTTGAAACTTTTATAGATACGACGATATCCTCAAAGTTTACATCATCAAGTATCTCAACATGGCCCAACGCGCTCTCCACAAGCGCATCAGCAGTCGGGCCTCCGTATTTTTCAAGCAAATGCTTTTCAAGAGAACCCCCGTTCACACCTATACGTATAGGGATTCCTTTATCCTTAGCCGCGTCAGCTACCTGCTTTACCCGGTCTCTGCTGCCTATATTCCCCGGATTTATCCTCACCTTATCGATACCGTTTTCTATGCATTTTAACGCGAGACGATAATCAAAATGTATATCGGCAACGAGCGGAATATGTATCTGTTCCTTTATCTTTGCCATCGCGTCTGCCGCCTCGGCATCCGGGACAGCGACCCGAATGATCTCACAGCCGGCTTGCTCAAGAGCAAGTATCTGACCCACGGTGGCGTTCACATCACGCGTATCGGTATTGCACATTGACTGTATAACTATACTGTTCCCGCCGCCGATCTTTACTCCGCCGACATCGACAGTTCTTGTGATCTTTCTGTTCATTTGTTTCTCCTTTCTCCCAACATCATAATGAGACGCGGCGAGCAATCACTCGCCGCGTAAGACCTTACCTTATAAGCCGCATAATATCGTTGAACGACACAACTATTATAAGCGCTATTAAAAGCAGGAACCCTATAGCATGCACAAGTCCTTCTTTTTCCGGAGGTATCGGTTTTCTGCGTATCAACTCTATTATCATAAACAGCAGTCTTCCTCCGTCAAGCGCCGGTATCGGCAAAAGATTTAAAACGCCAAGGTTTATCGTAAGCAGCGCGGTAAGATTAAGGACATACAGCCAACTCTCACTGCCGGAGTTTACCGCATTATTTACCTCGGAAACTATACCGACAGGTCCGCTCATTTGATCCATTCCTACTCTGCCTGTTACCATTTGCCACAGCGAGTTATACACAAGCTTTACAACAAACTTGGTCTCATTCCACGCCTCGCCCCATATGTTGAGCGCGTTTATATCCTCCTGCTGAGGCCTGAAACCTATTATAAGCCTTGTCACCGTTTCGGTGGTCCCTATCTTTGAATCGTCCCGTATCGCACCCTCGCCGTATTTATAAAATACCGGCTCTTCTTCGACACCGTTCATAGAGCTTGTGACCTCTATACCTTCATCTGTATACGTATACTCTGTTACACTTTCAGACGGCTTGAAAGTAAAATGAAGCTTTTCTCCATCTCTTTTTACTACCAGCTCACATTCTTCTCCGGCCTGAAAATCCTGCGTGTAGAGCGATATATCATTATAGAAACTAACATGCTTTCCATTGATCTCAACAACTTCGTCTCCCGGAAGTATGCCGGCTTCCTCAATATAGCTGTTTTCCACAACTTCATCTATCACATTGGTGCTTATAGGAGACAGCGCAGGCACTATAAACAGGAACAGAACAAAACCGAGAATTATGTTGAATATACCTCCGGCAGCTACAACGATCATTCGCTTCCATACCGGCTGATTAGAAAAAGCCCTCTTGTCTTCCGATGCCTCATCCTCGCCCTCAAACTTACAATAGCCGCCGAAAGGTATCGCCCTCAGCGAATACTGTATCTCGGATCTCTTACTGTGCCATATCGCCGGTCCAAAGCCGATCGAATATTCAAGTATTTTGAAATCCATGAGCTTTGCCGTTATGAAATGTCCGAACTCGTGAAGCGAGACCATCACGAGAAACATAATAATAATTACAATTGCCGTTACCAATACTTACTTACCTCCTGCGAAATCTTCTGCCACAGCTCTTCGAGCTTCCTTATCCGCTTCATATATATCCTCGAGCGACGGATTCTTAACACTTTTATGTCTGTCCATCGCATACTCTATCGCTTCCGCGATCTGCGTGTATTTTAATCTGCCGCTCATAAAAAGCTCTACCGCCTCCTCATCTGCCGCATTAAATACAGCCGCAAGCGTTCCGTTGTCTCTGCCAGCCTTCTTGGCAAGCTCAAGCGCGTAAAACGTCTCGGTATCAGGCTCTTCAAACGTGAGATCTGCACATTTGCAAAGATCAAGCTCATTATCCCGTATCGGCATTCGTTTCGGATACGTCAATGCAAACTGTATCGGCAAGCGCATATCCGGAGCGCCAAGCTGAGCTATCACGGCATTATCTGTAAATTCAACTGCGGAATGCAATATACTCTGTCTATGCACAACCACTTTTATCCTGTCTATATCAATATCGAAGAGCCATTTCGCCTCAATCATCTCAAGACCCTTGTTTACGAGCGTCGAAGAATCTATCGTGACCTTAGCACCCATATCCCAGTTAGGATTATGCATAGCCTGATCCGGTGTTACATCCCTGAGCTCATCAAGCTTTTTCCCATAGAAAGTACCGCCCGATGCCGTAAGTATTATTCTCTTTATCTCACTCCTGTCATGCATGCCAAGCATAGACTGGAATATAGCAGAGTGCTCACTGTCTACCGGCAGCAACTCACCGCCGTATTTTTTTAAACTCTTTTTTATCACCGCTCCGGCAGCGACAAGAGTTTCTTTATTTGCGAGCGCTATTCTTTTACCGCTCCTTATGGCGGCAAGCGTAGGCTCTATACCTGCCATTCCCACCACAGACACCACTGCCGTGTCACTGTTTTCAAACGCGGCCGCCTCTTTTATACTCTCCTTGCCTCCGAGAACTTTTATATCCATATCGGCAAGTTTTGTTCTCAGCTCATTGGCGCAAGTTTCATCTGCGGCACAGACAAGTTTTGGTTTGAATTCCCTTGCCTGTAACTCAAGCAATCTTGTATTTCTGTTTCCGGTGATCACTTCGACTGTAAATTCACCTGGATTATCACGCACTATGCTCAAGGTTTGTGTCCCTATAGATCCAGTCGAACCGAGTACGGTAAGTCTCATATTTCCACCTCTTTTATCTATATCGTTAAATAATTCCACATCGCACATTTATCCTACATACCGATTATATGCATACAATAATAGTATACTACCGGCGCGATGATAATAACACTGTCGAATCTGTCCATAAATCCGCCGTGTCCCGGAAATATCTTCCCGTAATCCTTTATACCGCTGTCTCGTTTTACGGCAGACGCGGCAAGGTCTCCGAGCTGCGATACCGCGGCAGTCACAGCTCCGAGTATACCGGTTTTGATATAACCGAATATCCCCGGTTCCACTCCGCCTATATGATGTCCGCAAAGATCCATTATCAAGGTATAAAGCATACATAAGAGCATGACCGCCACAAGCGCGCCTACAGAGCCCTCTACCGTTTTTTTCGGGCTTACCTTTGGAATAAGTTTATGTTTACCGAAAAATGTCCCCGAAAAATATGCGAATGTGTCGCTGCCCCATGCTATTATAAATATGAACGCCATATACTGAAGCCCCATATCTACCCTAAGTTTAGGGATATAGCTCATAAACAAAGGAATATACACAGACACAAACGAAATCGAAAAAAGCTCCTTATAGCTGACCTTGCCGTGCAGAAACACAATAAATCCCAGTATTATTATTATCATGGCTGCTATCGCTGTATCAAACATATTGAAATATATTCCCGCCATCACTATAGCCGCACTTATATATCCCGATACTTTTACAGCCTTTGTTTGCGTGACCGCTGTATACATCTCATACAGCATCGCGATAATCACAAGCAGTATCGCTATCTCAAGCGGCACAACGCCTCCGAATATTACCGCAAAAAATACCGCCAAAGCAACTATGGAAGTAATTATACGTTTAATCACTTTATGCACCGCCTTTCTTATATCCCGCCGAAACGTCTGCCGCGGCCCTGATATATCTTTATGCACTCTATGAGATCCTTAGGCTTGAAATCGGGCCAAAGCTTGTGTACAAATACCATCTCGGCATAACTCACCTGCCAAAGCATAAAATTTGAAAGACGCTGCTCTCCGCTCGTCCTTATAAGAAGATCTACATCCGGCTGACCTGCTGTATATAGCCCATCCTCTATTTCCTTCTCTGTGATATCCTCGGGAGCCATCTTACCGTTTCTGACCGCTTCGGCGATCTTTTTTGCGGAATGGACAAGTTCCTCCCGTCCTCCGTAATTGAGCGCTATATTCATAACGATCCCGGATCTGTCTTTTGTCAGCTCCTCAGTTTTTTTGATCTGCTTTCTCATTTCTTCCGAGAGCTCTTTTCTCGAACCTATAGCTCGGATCCGCACATTCTCTCCCGCGAGAGTTTTCTCGGCATTTATAAGATAATCCATCAAAAGATCCATCAGATAATCCACTTCTGCCTTCGGTCTTTTCCAATTTTCTGTCGAAAATGCATAGACCGTTATATATTTAACACCAAGATTATTTGCCTCGGTGACTATTTTCTTAAGACTTTCTGCGCCGGCTTTATGTCCTGCGCTGCGCGGCAGACCTCTTTTCTTTGCCCATCTTCCGTTTCCGTCCATTATAACGCCAATATGCTTCGGCAAATTTTCAAGATCTATATCGCGCTCCTTATTTTTCTTTAAAGCTTTGAAAAGCATATTCTCAATGTCCTTCCGTTTATTCGTCCGTTCTCAATAACTTGCCGTCTTGAAAACGCAAAGACAGCACTGCGCGGCATAAGCGCAGCGCGGCACTGTCCCTTTGTTCGCTGAAACCGCCGAATAGGTGAAGATATCCGCTATCCGACCTTTCTCAGGCGAAAGTATGATACTTTCCGCCCTGACCGTGTTATATCGCCGTTATCTCTTTTTCTTTATCGGCTGTGATGCTATCGATCTCTTTTATATATTTGTCAGTCATATTCTGGATGTCTTTTTCAATATTCTTCATATCATCCTCGGTTATCTCACCGTTCTTCTTCTGCTTTTTATACATGTCCATACCGTCACGGCGCGCATTTCTTATCTGCACTTTTGCCTCTTCGGCGTATTTCTTTACGGTTTTGACAAGCTCTTTTCTTCTTTCCTCTGTAAGAGGCGGGAATATCAGTCTTATAACTTTCCCGTCATTTTGAGGTGATATACCAAGATCTGATTTATTTATAGCCTTTTCGATCTTGCCGAGCACACTTGTATCCCACGGCTGTATAACAAGCTGATGCGGCTCCGGTGATGATATCGAACCCACCTGATTTATAGGCGTCATAGTGTCATAATAATCTATCGCTATCTTATCAAGGACCGAAGCATTCGCGCGGCCTGCACGTATCGTCTTGAATTCGCTTATAAGTCCGTTTATTCTCTTTTCCATTTTTTCTTCAACTTCAGGATACTTTCCCATTATAAAATCCTCCTTAATTCTTGATCTCAAAAAGCGTGCACTGCGTGCCCATTATTTCCCTTCATAATTGACAAGGGTACCGATCTTATCGCCTCTTACCGCGCGGACTATATTTTCCGGATCATTCAGTCCAAACACTAAGATCGACATCTTGTTATCACGGCAGAGCGAAGCAGCCGTAGAATCCATGACCCCAAGATTTTTTGATAAAATATCGTCAAACGAAAGATTAGTATAGCGTTTCGCATTCGGATTTATATTAGGGTCGCTGTCATATACGGCATCGACTTTCTTTGCAAGCAGTATAACATCAACTTCCATCTCAACAGCTCTCAGCGCTGCCGCTGTATCTGTAGACATAAAAGGATTGCCTGTTCCACAGCCGAAGATCACAACTCTGCCCTTCTCCATATGACGAATAGCTTTGCCTCTTATATACGGCTCGGCGATCTGGCGCATATCTATCGCCGTCTGTACTCTCGTCTGAACTCCCTGCGCCTCAAGCGCACTGCAAAGCCCTAAAGAATTTATTGCCGTTGCGAGCATTCCCATGTGGTCTGCACGTGTCCTGTCCATATTCTCACTTGAACGTCCACGCCAAATGTTGCCGCCTCCCACAACGATTGCTACTTGTGTACCCATATCAACGACCTTTTTTATATTCTTCGAGATCTCGGCCATGGTATCTTCGTCAATACCAAAACCGCGCGGTCCTGCCAAAGCCTCACCGCTGACCTTCAAAAGCACGCGCTTATACTTTGCTCTCATAGCTATTTCCTCCTCGTCGGAATTCACACAGAATTCGTTATGCTTAATAATATTATAACTTATGTTTGGTAAAATTGCAATATCTATTTTTCTAAATAATCTGTTTTTTGTATATTTTCAGCTCTTGATAAAATATTTTTTATTGCATGATCATAGCGTGAAAAAAGCTCCGACACATCATGTGATCGGAGCTTAAATTCCTTGAGTCTTCAATTACGCAAGCTTTGCGAGCTTGACAGCAAGCTGTGACTTCTTTCTTGCAGCCTTGTTCTTATGAATAATACCGTGAGCAACGCCCTGGTCGAGCTTCTTAACAGCATCATTGAACAATACCTTTGCAGCATCTTTGTCCGCTGCCGCAGCCGCTGCTTCAAACTTCTTTATAGCTGTCTTTAAAGCAGTCTTGCGCGCTGTGTTGATAGCAGTCTTCTTTTCGATGACTTTAACACGCTTTTTCGCTGATTTAATATTCGGCAAGTCTCTACACCTCCACAAAATTAATACATAATACTAAACTATTATACAACATTTCCTGCCGAAATGCAAGACTTTTATTAAATTTTTTTGATTTTTTCCAAAATAGTTAACTTTGTCCTTACATATATATATGTTTTTATAAAAACTCACCAAACAGATCCCTATATACTCTTCACTGTCTTATAATATGAAAGGCTTTTGAACTCTCTGCCGCACTGCGCGCTTATATAGCGTTCCGCAGCAGCTCCAGCCTCATCACAGATAGAATCCACGGTGCTGAATGCCAGCATTCTTTTATCCGGACATCCCGTAACATATCTCATAAGCGACACAGCTCCCGGCGAAACATATACATCACCTTTTCTGCGGTGTGATGCGCATACAAAGCATCCGCTGTCAGGTCTGAAATATTCCGGCTCGGCGCCGCATTCGACACACGCTCCTGTGTTTGGCATATAGCCTCCGGCGCACATCAGCTTCAGCTCATATACGCATTTCAGCTTTGAAAGAGTATCTTTTCGATATGCCGCCGCATATACGATGTTCAAAAACAATGAGAGGATGCGTTTATCTGGATTAGCCTCACCCAAAATGGAATATGTTATATCCGCAAAATAGTTTACCAATGCAAGTTTTACGATGTCTTCACTGACGGGAACGAAGCCATCTATTATATCCGCCGACTGCGCCGTCATTATCCCATTCCCGGACGGTCTGAGCTTAAAATCTCCGTAACTTAAAAGCTGAAACGCGGCAGCATTTGATGTTTTTTTGCCGCGCACTCCGTAGCGCACAGCCTTCACTATCCCCGAATCCTCGGTAAATATCGAAAGCATCCTGTGCGCGTCTCCGTAATTGCTCTGCCGGATAACTATCCCTCTGTGTACCGAATCATCCATCTTGCTTGCTCCAACGCTGAAACTTATATCGAATCGTCGTCTTTATATCCGAAATTCTTTATAAGATAATCGCTGTTTCTCCAATCACTCTTGACCTTTACCCAAAGCTCAAGATAAACTTTTTTACCAAGCATCTTCTCTATATCGGCACGCGCCATGCTCCCTATCTTCTTTAGCATCTCACCGTTTTTACCTATTATTATCCCTTTGTGTGTCTTTTTCTCACAGTTTATCGTCGCATGTATCTCTGTTACTTTTCCCTTTTCCTTCATTCCCGATATCTCTATAGCGATACCATGCGGCACCTCTTTATCAAGCAGCCACAGCATTTTTTCACGTATTATCTCTGCCGCGATCGCGCGCTCCGGCTGATCGGTGACCATATCCTCATCATAAAACATCGGTCCTTCCTCAAGATAGTCGGTTATGATATTCATAAGCCGGTCAACTCCGTCATTGCTCTTAGCGCTTATCGGAATGATCGCTTCGAAATCATTCATACTTGAAAAATCAGCTATCATTGGAAGCAGGTCCTCTTTTTTCACCAGATCGATCTTGTTTATTACAAGAATACATGGTCTTCCCAGTTTATCTATGTTCTGCGCTATCTCTCTTTCTTTATCGCGTATGCCCTTAGACGCATCGACAACAAATACGACCACATCCGTATCCCGCATGCTCTCATTAGCGATCCGAACCATATATTCTCCGAGCTTATTATGCGGATCGTGTATTCCTGGAGTATCCGTGAAAATTATCTGTTCTGTCGGTGTGGAATGCACCGCAAGTATCCTGTTTCTCGTTGTTTGAGGTTTATCCGATATTATTGCTATTTTCTGTCCAGCAATCGCGTTCAAAAGTGTTGATTTTCCCACATTAGGCATTCCGATTATAGCGCAGAATCCCGATTTAAATTTAGTATTCATATTTTTCCTTTCCGATCTTCTTTTTTCTTTCCGAACAAGAATATAAACCAAACCGCAAAAATCGTTATCGCAGCAAAAACAAATAGTCTCACAGCGGAACTCGTTATCGTTTCAACTGCCATAAATATACGGATCCTATCCGCAAAAACAGCGATCCCAACAGCGGCAGCCAAAAGTGCGCATATCACAACAGCCCCCGCGGAAGCGTCTTTGGAGTTTTTCGCCGCTTCATTATAAGCTTCGGAAAAAGAATCTACCGCCCGTTCCAAAGCAGTGTTAAAAGTTTCTGCGATCAAGACCAAACCAACCGCAGATATAACAAACAGCCACTCGATCTCAGAAAGTCTGCATGCCGACGCAAACCATATGACATACATTGCACAAACAATATCTATCCTGAAATTCCGCTCATTATATGCCGTATAAAGCAAACCTTCCATCGCATGACTCACACTTGTCCGAAAATATTTATTTTTCATTATTCTGATCCTAATCATTAAAATTCTGAGATATCTCTTGTTATCCCTAATCCATCAAGAGCGCGACTCTGTCTCTCTATCATCTCGCGCTCTCCTTCCTCATCATCCACATGATCGTAACCAAGCAGATGAAGCATCGAATGCGCCGTCAAAAACGCCAATTCGCGTCTTACGGAATGGTTAAGCTCAGCTGCCTGTTCAGCCGCTCTTTCCACCGATATAACAATATCACCGAGCATTACCATATCCTCATCCGTTTCAAATTCGGCATCCGCTTCTCCGTTTTCAAAATCAAGCATAGGAAAAGACAGCACGTCCGTTTCTCTGTCTATCCCTCTGTACTCTCTGTTGATCTCACGTATGCCTTTATTATCTGTAAATGTAAGACTTATTTCAGCGTCAAAATTGCATTCTTCATTTTCCATGATCTTTTCGCATACTTTTTTTAGCTCATTGATCTCTTCCTCGCACGGCTCCGATACACGATCCGACTCTATTATGAATTCTACCATACATACTCCCCTTGTCAGCTCTGTTTTTTCGCGCGCGCATTTCTGCGCCTCTCTTTCTCAGCATCGTATTTCTCGTAAGCTTTTATGATCTTCTGTACAAGCGGATGCCTTACAACATCCTTTTCCGTGAACTTACAAAACGCGATATCGTCGATGCCGTCCAGGATCTTCATCGCTTCTTTAAGGCCTGAACGTTTATCGCCCGGAAGATCTATCTGAGTTATGTCTCCCGTAACGATAGCATGCGAGCCATAGCCGATCCTGGTCAAAAACATCTTCATCTGCTCAGGTGTCGTATTCTGTGCCTCGTCGAGAATAATAAAAGCATTGTCGAGGGTCCTTCCACGCATATATGCCAACGGCGCCACCTCTATGACCCCGCGCTCCTGATACCGCAAAAATCCCTCTCCTCCGAGCATTTCATACATCCCATCATAGAGCGGTCTCAAATAAGGGTCAACTTTATTCTGCAGATCTCCAGGCAAAAATCCAAGTTTTTCTCCGGCTTCCACTGCCGGTCTCGTCAAAATGATGCGGTTCACCTCTCGTCTCTTAAGAGCCATAACCGCTTTTGCTACTGCAAGATACGTTTTCCCGGTCCCGGCGGGACCTATGCCAAACACTATTGTATTTTTGTCGATAGCATCTGTATACTTTTTCTGCCCAAGTGTTTTTGTCTTTATCGGCTGCCCCTTTATATTTACGGCTATGCAGTCGGCTCCCAAGGACTTCACATCAAGCCCGCCGTTCTCCTGTTCGAGCGATATGGCATAAAGGATCCTCTGTTCATCCAGCTTTTCCCCATCACACAGCATAGTTATGAGCATATGAATAACGTCGCCCGCTCGCTCCACGCCTTCCTCACTGCCTGTGATCCTGACAGCATTATCTTTCACAGCAACATTAACGTCAAATGCTTTCTCGACAAGCTTCATATTCTCATCAAAATTTCCGAACAACTCGGAGATCTCCATGTTTTCGGGCACCTCTATCTCTCGTTTTATCAAATAGTGTCACTCCTCCGTCGGTACTTCTATACCGATATTTTCTCTTAAATACATTCTGAGCTCAACAGTATATAGTCCGTTTTTAACAGAATGTGTCAGCTCTTCATCGGTCCTGACAGCCCCCGTTCCCAGCTTACGGCATATCTTTTCCTCAAGATCCTCTTTCGCTCTTGAAAGGACCTCCTGTTCGGTGAGTTTATTCTGGACTACGTTCACTTCACTCACCTCGTAAATAGACAACGATACTCCCGCGTATCCTAAAAACGGTATATTCAGATCATATATTGTCCGGTCATAGTCGTAATCAGCATAACCACAGCTGATATCTCTGAACAGATCGAATTGTTTTCCGAATATCTCCAATGAAAAACGCTTCTTTGAGCTCCCTGTTTTCACTCTCAGTTCCTCTGTATCAGTATAAATGCCAGACTCCTTTCGCAGAGTATCCGCCAAAATATCGGCAGATGAATGAACATAAATATACTTTTCCGGCGAACCTTCCGCAAAAACAGCTACTTTCCCGGAAACAAGCAATTCACCGGCTGTCACAGTCATTCCGCTGTTAACGCGCCGCTCGCCGCGTTTCACTACCGCAGAACGTACAACGCCGTCGCACGCCGCTATTATATCAACGGGCGTTTCTTTATCTTTTACCTCGGGAGCGGGCGTAATCTCCTGTACCTCAAACCTCGCCTTTGCTCCCTCTATATATAGCCATGCCCAATTGATGCCTTCTATCCTATGAACAGCGTCATTTTTGATCTCGGAAAGTTTGTCAATATTCTTTTTAGGGGCGCCGACATACACTCCGTGATCGCGCAGTACTGCCTCTATCTCTGCTATGTCTACATTATACGTTCCGTTTATCTCAACACACCATATATACTGCGGAACCGCAAGGAAAAATATACAGACCGCAACACCACAAACAATAAATCCAAATCTGCCTCTGTTTTTAGCGATGAATACAGCCGCGCCGTGCTTTGACTCTATATGCACTTTAACTCCGCACTTGCGCGCTATACGTCTTATCCCTTTAAGATCTCGCATAGCCAAACGCATTATCAGCCCATCATCGCACGGCTTGATCTCATCTGCAGATATACCGTTAAACAGACACATATTTACAAAGCGTTCCGGATATTTTCCCATTACTCTTATTATAACATACCCAGTAATAAATTTAAAGATTTTTTTGAACATTTTTTTTGAACTCCTGTTTTTTTATACTGAAATGTGCTTTAATCATAAAAAACGCCTTTAAAAACTCCGTTTATTACCATTCTATCATATTCCATAACAACTATCCTGAGCGATGTGCCGCTTACACGTATTATCCCCCCGCGCATCTTCACTCTGATCTCGGTATCAGTATATTCCACAAGCCCTTTATGATTTTCTATAAATATCTCCCTGTCACCGCATACAGACACTCTTGGAAGATCCATAACAACGTCCTTAGGCATACGCATCGTATCCGCTATAAATTCAGACAGCTTCCTCATAAACATCACCTTTAAAATTGTATGATTATATATCCGCATTGATGAATATATATTAAATAATCAGAAGCAAATACAGCCTCTCCGCTTCCGCATATAAATTCCAGTTATATTATTTAAGGACGGTTGTGCAAAATGGCAAAAAAAATAATATTTTATACGTGTATCATCTCAGTCATCATACTGCTGATATCAAGAGCTGAAGACATCATACGCTATTCAAAAGAAGCTATGAACATATGTTACGAGCTTATAATACCAACGCTGTTCCCTTTTTTTGTGTGTTCCAGTCTGCTTGTATATTCCGGGTTCGGTTCTGTATTGGCATCGGCGGCGAAAAATATCATGCGGCCCCTTTTCAATATCGCTCCCGCTGGCGCCGCCGCATTTGTACTCGGTATAATAAGCGGATATCCGCTCGGAGCGCTCACCGCCTCTCAGCTCTACAAATGCGGAGCGCTCTCAAAAGCGGAAGCGGAACGACTTCTCTCATTCTGCAGCAATTCAGGCCCGCTTTTTATTATAGGCTCCATAGGCGTGTCAATATACGGTAAGCTCTCTTACGGGATCGCTCTGTATGCTGTGCATATAATTTCATCTGTACTTGTCGGTATATGCTTCAGGAGATATGGCAAAAACAAACATAATTCCCCGCCTATGAAGCTCAATACAAGCGAAACGCCTCTTTCCAATGTGTTTTCAGTATCACTTCGTGAGTCCGTGAAAAGCATACTGACCGTATGCTTTTCTATAATATTTTTTTCCGCTTTATCCAGAACAATTCTATCCATAGGATCACTGCCGCCCATCCTTGACGCTGCAGCGTCCGGACTTTGCGAATTTTCTACCGGTGTGCTTAAGACATCGGCGCTTGATGCCGGACTTTATGAAAAACTGATACTCACATCGTTCATTGTTGGCTTTTCAGGAATAAGTGTACACCTTCAGGTAATGGCAGTCACCTCAGACTCAGGTCTCAGTCTGAAACCGTATATAGCAGGCAAAATGCTGCATGGAGCATTTGCCGCCACGCTTACGGCTGCTCTGCTTTTCATATCACAGCCCACTGCAGCCGTATTCTCGTCGAACACACCCGTATTATCTGTCTCATTTACCGCAGCGGCACTAATGACAGCCACCGTGACCGCATTTGCGCTGCTCACCGCCTCAATTTCCAGACTTGCAAAGCTGCGTAAATAACCACAAAAAGGCTGCCCCCAAAAGGGCAGCCCATGCACGGAGCATAAACTCCATTCGATTTTATATGTTTACTGAACACCGAGCACAGCTATTTCACTTATATGGCAGTAGTTCTTTTCGGGATCGGTAGCGCCGTCTCCGTTATATCTTATATATCTTGCATACACCGGTGTTCCGAACATATATTCTTCCATATCCTCTGTTGTTCCGCTGTTCTGTGTTTTAGGAAGAGCTGTTTCCCAAGTCTCTCCATCAGTCGAGTACTCTATCATGAATGGGTATATTCGCTCTGCGCCTTTCCACATAGCTATCGCAACGCCTGTTACTCCCTGTACAGAACCGAGATCCAGTGTCAGCGTATTAGCACCAAATGCGGACCAGCGAGTTCCCATATCAAGGTCTACAGCACCCGCCTCAAGGTTACCGTCATTGTCACTCGCCGTTACGCCGAAAACATCAAGCTGATTTGGATAGAACTTTTCTCCTTCATTTATAGCTACTGGAACAACTCTTTCAGGAACGGGAGCAGCCTTTATTGCAGCGCTCTCGGCAGCCGCTGTCTCATCTGTCATAGCGACAGGTATATCGCTTACAACAATAAGATCTCCGCTTGAATATACTTCAAGTCCTAAAGACTCTGACACTACTCTGAGCGGTACAAGTGTCCTTGAATTCTCTATTACCGCCTCTGTATCCATTTCAGCTTCAGTACCATCAATCGTATATTTATTGGAATCTATGGTTATGAGTACCTCTTTACCGTCTTTTGCTATAGATACAGTTCTTGAAGCCTCATCCCAGCCCACTTCCGCGTCAAAAGCTTCTGATATGAAACGTATCGGCACCATCGTTCTATCATCATCGTTTATTACCGGAACAACGTTTGTATCATCATTGTCTATTCTATTCGGCACACCATTTACAAGCGCTGTCGGACAATCAGCAACAAGCTTTACATTCTCACCAAAATACAGATCATCGATATTCCATGACTTCTTGTCAAGATCGGGATTGGTGACCTTTGTTCCATCACGATCAACATATATCTCCGGTACCGGTACCGTTTCTGTATCATATCCGAGATAATAGCTCAGATGTGTCGGCTGATTGTAGCACGTATTCTGCAATGCAACATGGTTCCTGTACTGTGTATCCGAAAGCAGCGTCGGGATCCTGTAGCCTGTAGGTATCGCAGTTGTAAACACTCTTAAAGCGCTGTTGTCATTAAGCGGATATATCGTTTCCTCTCTCCAGTCGCCGAAAAGATCAGCTGTGAGTGAAGGAACAGATTTTGTGCCGTTTATTGAGGTGCATCCTGACGCAGTAAATATAGTGTCTGTCCTCATAGTTTCCGGATTCCACTTCTGGATATATATACTGTCCTGTACCTCTCTGCCGAGATCGCCGTCCCACCAGTTGAGGAAGTTTGCAGCCATAGTATACTTCGTGGAAATAACCGTTCCGTCTGCCGATGTAAGCACTCCTGCGGCTGACCATGTCTCTTCGCCATCATAGGCCGGATCGATATCCGCAGCACAAGCACGTCCGTTATCTATTCCAAGCTGTTCACCGCCGTTCAGGATTTCTCCTGTCCGAGCATCTCTCAGCTCATAGCTGTAGGCAACTGTTGAATCTTCATGACACGAATAGACTTCAAGTCCGGGACGCGACGGAAGGATATCACTCACATGCTGCGAATCCCCGTGTCCGAACCCTGTACTGTACATCGGTGTTCCGTCATGGTCTACCGCCAACGATCCATATATAACTTCGTCACATCCGTCATAATCTACATCCGCAAGCGTCATAGAATGATTTCCCTGTCCTATGTATTGATTATCAAGATCCTTTGTATCAAATCTCCAAAGTTTCTGTATCTTTCCGTCTACAAGGTTATATGCCGCCATAACGGTCCTGCCCCCGAGCGGTCCCTCGGAGCCTGTATAGTAACCACGGCAGAATATAAATCCTACCTTATCGCCATCAAACGAGCCGATACCGGCGAGATAACGCTCAGAGCGGTTACCGTAGCCGTCTCCCCAATCAGTGCAGTCATAGCCTTCGCCCGTTGTCTGCGGATCATACTCAACTGTGTCAATAACAGAACCGTCGCTTCCTTTAAACACGGTAAGATACAACGGTCCAGTCAGGTTTTTACCGTCATTGAGAGATGCATAATCCGCATCCGCATCGCCTATAACCGTACCGTCTCCTGCAACGGTCCCGTCAGCCGTACGGCAAGCCATTTCCGCAGCCCCGTCACCGTCAAAATCATATACCATAAACTGCGTGTCATGCGCGCCGGCACGGATGTTCTTACCCATATTTATACGCCATAGTCTTGTGCCGTCAAGCTTATACGCGTCAATTATACATTCACCTGTAAAACCAGTTGAAGCCGCATCTTTCGAATTTGACGGATCCCATTTAAGAACGATCTCGATCTCACCGTCTCCGTCAAGATCAGCTGCCGATGCATCATTTGCAACATATGTATATGTCTCACCGTTTATCTCATTATCAGCCGGCTTTTCGATCGGGATATCAAAATACGTGTCATCAAGTATAGTAACTTCATCACACAGTTCTCCCTCCGTGCCGTCCGTAACAGGAGCTACCTGATACTTATCACCGCTTTTTGCGTTTATATCTGTATAATTTGTTAACGAAAGCGGTTCTGTGTTGAGTTTTTCTCCGTTTTTATAAAGGTTATACTTCACGTCAAGACTTTCATATCCCTGCCATCTCCACGATATAAAACCATAACCATCTGCCATAACGGCTATCAGCCCTCTGTTCAGATCCTCTGAGAATCTTTGTATATCCGGTCTTTCATCAATAAGCT
This sequence comes from uncultured Clostridia bacterium, assembly GCA_904395315.1. Taxonomy (GTDB): domain Bacteria; phylum Bacillota; class Clostridia; order UBA1381; family UBA1381; genus Ornithomonoglobus. Next base: position 901 of record CAJFNT010000064.1, on the reverse strand, counting down.
TCTGCGTTTCCGCCGCAGATTCCGGATAGTCGCCGACTTTCAGACTGTCACCGACATTGACCGTCTGTTCTGCCGCAAATGCCGACACCTGAGAAAGCATCGCCGCAGCGGAAAGCACCGCAATTATCTTTTTCATAGCATTTCCTCTCCTAATAAAATAATTTTCACGGCCGCACGTGCCGAAATTCTAATCACATTAGATTTTATCATTTTTTTGTGCAGATTGCAAGTATTTATTTTATTTGGCACTGTTTTTTGATAAAAAACCTCTAACAATCTGCAATCAGATGTCAGAGGTTTTTATCAAATACATAGATCATGATCCACAAAGATCATCGTTTACTAATCGCTTACTATTAGATCAAAGCGGATAATTCACACTGACGGCAGCGGCTGTTCAATCACTCCGGTTTGGCTATATTTATACACCTTTGAATACGGCCGCATTGTTTCACTGTCCCAGATGAACATATTGTATCTTGTTCCCATGGTCTCCATAGCAACACCCGCATATTCACCGGTCTTCATAGACAGCGGCACCGTATCTATATTTATAAGGGCTCCGTCCTTATCATATGAGGCACAGATCAATACGGCGTTATCCACTTGTCTAAGGCATCTTATATACGCATATGAATTCCTGCCATCCTCTATATCGTACCAATATTCGGGCTCATGCACTATATCGCCATCTATTTCCACCGTCCCACCGAGCGCTATAAGTTCAAGACATTCTCCGTCCGCACACCCAAGCGCGCCATAATCAAAACTCAGATCGGCCACGACATCATCTATGTTTTCGCTCACTTTAAAGCTAATTACAAACAGCTCCCCGCTTCCGTTTGGCGGCTGTGACAAACCGCAGTCGATAGTAATCCTGCCCGGCTCACCCATATCATTT
>CAJFNT010000063.1 GCA_904395315.1 uncultured Clostridia bacterium | reverse complement strand
TTGTGTTGCAACCTTGTCCACCATTTAGCCTTATATCAAGTTTCTGTTCGTAGGCTCAAGAGCTTTGCTACTCCGCTTCCTCCCCCTCTGACATTGCTGTTAGAGGCTTGCGGTTCACTACGCTTGGCGGTAAATACCCACGGTTGGACTTTCACCAACTAGATCTATGTCATGCCCGACACACAACAAGAAAAGCGAACGCTTCCTCTACAGGCTGCGTTCGCTTTTATCATCTATAACTCTTTTCAAATACATCACAACACTTGAGAAATCTTTCTGCTCATACTTTGGAAGATAGCCGCGGTTTGCAAGCTCGTCTCCATGATATCTCTCACCGCTCAGCTCGTCTATATAGACCGCATTTTCATCTAATCCGTCAAGACGGATCATTGGATCTGTCATACCCGTCTCGGACAGGATCCTGCAGCTCATAAAGAATATCTCGTCAGCATCCGGCGACACTATTTCCCATGAACAATAATTACTTTCAAACGGACTTTGCAGCCTGTAAAGATCACCGTTCAGAACAAGAGGACGCAGTTTCTTTGCAAACTTCACCTGCTCTTTGATCTCCTCGAATTCCCGCTCATCCATTTTCGTTATATCCAGCTCATATCCGAACACTCCGGCAAACGCCACAGCTGCCCTTGTTTTCAAAGACGTGACACGCCCGTTTTGATGATTCGGTGACGCGGTAACATGCGCGCTCACAGCGGATATAGGATACCCCATCGATGTTCCGTACTGGATCTTTAGTCTCGCGACCGCATCGGAATTATCGCTCGTCCAGATCTGTGGGAAATAATAGAGCATTCCGGCGTCAAATCTTCCTCCTCCCCCTGCACAGCCTTCAAAAAGGATATTTGGGAACGAGGCAGTAAGATCTTCGGCTATTTTATAAAGTCCCAGGGTATAACGATGATTATATCCCGGATAAGGCATATCGGACATGGGTCTGTTCATATCCCATTTAACATATTCTATATTTCCCGCTGTCAGCACATCTTTTATCGCTTTTATTATATACTCTCTCACTTCATCCCGTGTTATATCGAGTATAAGCTGCTGGCGGCTCTCGGCAGGTGTTCTTCCCGGAACATGCACCGCCCAATCAGGATGTGCGCGATACAGCTCAGAATCAGGATTCACCATCTCGGGCTCTATCCAAAGCCCGAATTTGAGACCTTCCCTGTTTATCCGTTCAGAAAGCCCTTTGAGCCCGGACGGGAGCTTATTTTTGTTTACTGTCCAATCTCCGAGCCCCCTTCTGTCATCATTTCTTTCTCCGAACCAGCCATCGTCCATCACAAAAAGTTCTATTCCGGCTTCCCCGGCCTTTCGCGCGATCTCTACAAGCTTATCCTCGTCAAAATCAAAATATGTCGCTTCCCAGTTGTTTATCAGGATAGGCCGTTCTGCAAAGCTCTTGCTCGAAGGGCACAGGTTTTCACGGTAAAGCCTGCTCAACTCACGTGATACCCCGCCGAAGCCTTTATCACTGTAACATAGTATGCTTTGCGGAGCCGCGAAGCTTTCGCCGGGCTCAAGTATCCATTCGAACCCGCACGGATTTATTCCCTGCAGGATACGCAAAGATCCGTCGGAAGCACAGTTTACAAGCGTTGAATGGTTTCCGCTGTAAACAAGTGATAAAGAATATACTTCGCCGGATTTTTCATTTGCATCTTTTTCGGCAGCCATAACGAACGGATTCATATTATGTCCGCTGCCGCCGCGCTCGTTTGCGATATCGATACGAAGCCCTCGTTTTACAGCGCATCTCTCCATCTGCCTCTCATTTGCCCAGCTGCCCGGAAAATACACCAGATCACGCTCCTTACGGTCAAGCTCCAAACAAGAGCTGTATACACTCGTAAGCCTGATAGGTTTTTCCGAGATATTTCTTATCACAGCGCTTCTTGCCACAACATTATATCTATCAAACACTGTGTAAGCAAGCTCAGCCATGATCCCCGCCTTTGTATCCTCAAGCGATATATACAATGTTTCAGCGCCACTTTCCTCACCGGCGCCTCTCAAGCACGGCATTCCCTCAACAGACGCGGCGCCTTTCTCTATGCGTAATGATCTGAATTTCATCTGCGCGATCCCATTGCCATCGCTGTTTATAAACGAATATGCTCCTGGTTTTAGATCTGTATATCCATACGATGGATATTCCTGAGGCACATTTTCAAGCGTATACCCTTCCGGAGCATACGCGCTCCATATATTCCACGTCACAGGCACATGAAATTCACGGATGCCAAGCTTTCTTCCAAAATGATAATGGAGAAGATCTCCATGCTCGCCTACCGTCACTATATAACTCATGTCTCTGCCTTGCAGATGGATCGTTTTATTATCTACTGTTATCATATATAGTTCCTCATTTTACGCAATATTTTATATGCTCCGATTTTTTTGCAAATCTTTTTTAAATTTCAGCCAATAAGCCGTATACATTTTTAAGCGAGCCGTACAAAGCTCTGTAGACACTGTAATATTTTTCGTATTCCGCACTGTTTGCGGCATTTGGCTCGTATACCGATCTTGTTTTTACGGTTCTTTCGCATCCCTCGCGCACACTCCCATAAACACCGGAACATACGCCTGCGAGTATTGCCGCGCCGAGAGCCGGTCCCTCCTTTGAGGCAAGCGTCTTGACTCTGACACCGAAGATGTCGGCAAGCATAGATCTCCACAGCGGAGAGGTCCCGCCTCCGCCGCAGGCGGCCATATCATCCGCTGAAACGCCTATCTCACGAAGCACCTCCAAGCAGTCACGGAGCGAATATGAAACTCCTTCCATGACCGCACGTATCATATCCCGCTTTGTGTGCACAGCTGAAAGTCCCACAAAGCCTCCTCGGCAGTCAGGATCAAGATGCGGTGTTCTTTCACCCATCAGATACGGCATATACAATAGCTTTCCGCAGCCTATGGGCGACTGTTCAGCTTCCTTATCCATTAGATAATACGGATCTGTTCCCATAGCTCTCGCCGTTGATATCTCTTCAGCGCAGAAATTATCTCGAAACCATTTCAGAGAAAGTCCGGCGGCGAGAGTAACACCCATAACATGCCATTCGCCGGGTACGGCAGCGCAAAAAGTATGTATCCTCCCTTTCGGATCAACTCTCATTTCATTTGTATGAGCAAATACCACGCCGCTCGTGCCTATCGTAGTAAAAGCCTTTCCATCGGTGACCACTCCAGTTCCGACCGCCGCAGCCGCATTGTCTCCCGCGCCTCCAGCGACCGGGGTTCCGGCAGGCACTCCTGTAAGTCTCGCCGCATTCTCAGTAATATACCCCGTTATATCTGGGCTTTCATAAACTCTTGCAAGAAGCGCCTTGTCTATTCCAAGCTTTTCAAGCACTTCGTCTGACCAACAGCGAGCTTTTATATCAAGGAGCTGCATACCGCTCGCGTCAGACACATCCGTGGCATATTCTCCGGTCAATCTGAACCTTACGTAATCCTTGGCAAGAAGTATGTGACGGCATCTATTGTAATTTTCAGGTTCATGTTTCTTTATCCACATTATCTTTGACGCCGTAAAGCCTGTAAGCGCGGGATTTGCAGTTATGTCAATAAGTCTGTCCTTTCCTATGAGCTCTGTGATCTCACGGCACTCTTCCGCTGTCCTGCCGTCACACCAGAGTATAGACGGACGTATCACCTCATTGTTCTCATCGAGCATTACAAGGCTGTGCATTTGCCCCGATATGCCTATACCCGCTATTTTTTCTTGATCTATTCCTTTTACAACATTTCTCAGCGTTTCAACGGTGGCATTATACCAGTCTTCCGGATCCTGTTCCGCCCATCCGTTCCTGGGCTGGTACATCGGATATTCGACCGTGTGACTTTTGATCGTATTGCCGTTTTCGTCAAACAGTACTGTTTTTGTACCGCTCGTGCCAAGATCGATCCCTATAAGATATTTCATGATATCATCCCCACGGATTTTCTGTCGGATATCTGTCACCTTTTTGACGGTTGTATCCTATTTCATCTACCGGTACACCAATGTACTTAAATACCTCGTACAAAGCTCTTGCATGATGGCCGAATGCCACCGCGCCGTGATGCGGGAAATTTTTCTCTATAAGCACATGACGATAGAATCTTCCCATTTCCGGAATAGCAAACACTCCGATCGAGCCGAACGAGCGCGTTGCCACAGGCAGCACTTCGCCGTTCGCTATATATCCGCGAAGCTTTGCATCGGCAGTGCTCTGCAGTCTGAAGAATGTTATCTCCCCGGGAGCGATATCTCCCTCAAGGGTGCCGTTTGTCACCTCTATCGGCAAGCTTCTCGCCATTATTTTCTGATATTTCATTGAGCATGCGGCAAGCTTTCTCGAGCATGTATTTCCGCAGTGGAAGCCCATAAAAGTATCTTTATGAGTGTAGTCAAATTTACCCTCTATATCCTGCTTATACATATCCGCGGGCACAGAATTATTTATATCGAGGAGAGTTACAGCGTCCTCGCTCACGCATGTTCCGATATATTCGCTCAAAGCTCCGTAGATATCGACCTCACACGATACAGGTATACCGCGCCCGGTGAGACGGCTGTTTACGTAACACGGCACAAAGCCGAACTGGGTCTGGAACGCAGGCCAGCATTTTCCGGCTATCGCAACATATTTTTTCGATCCCTTGTGCTCTTCGATCCAGTCAAGCAGCGTTAGCTCATACTGTGCAAGTTTAGCAAGTATCTCCGGCTTCTTGTTGCCCTCGCCAAGTTCCCTTTCCATATCGGCAACGACATACGGTATTCTCTCATCCTGATCATGCTTATTGAACGCCTCAAACAGATCCAGCTCTGAATTTTCCTCTATTTCCACTCCTAATTTGTAAAGCTGATATATCGGCGCGTTGCATGCGAGGAAATTCAGCGGACGCGGTCCGAATGAAATGATCTTAAGATCCTTCAAGCCTATCACCGCTCTTGCGACAGGCAGAAAATCGTTTATCATATCCGCGCACTCCTCCGCGGTGCCCACAGGATACTCGGGAATATATGCCTTGACGCCGCGAAGCTTCAGATTGTAGCTTGCGTTCAGCATCCCGCAGTATGCGTCCCCGCGGTCATCCGACAGCGTTCCTATATTCTCCTCAGCCGCCGCAACGAACATCTTTGGTCCGTCGAACTGCTGCGCAAGCATAGTCTCCGAGATCTCAGGTCCAAAGTTACCGAGATACACGCATAGAGCATTGCAGCCCGCCTCCTTTATATCCGCCAAAGCCTGCTGCATATGTATCTCGCTCTCAACAATGCATACCGGACATTCATATATATCGTCAGCATCGTATTTCTTTGAATATGCTTCGACAAGCGCCTTTCTCCTGTTTACCGACAGGCTCTCCGGGAAGCAGTCACGGCTCACAGCCACTATCCCAACTTTCACTTTAGGTATATTTTCCATTGCAATTCCTCCTGACTTCCGAATAATACGGATCGTTTTATAAAATATATATTCTGTTATTTATATTACCAACAGAAATACGGGCCTCCGCCTCCTGCCGGTATCCTTGACGCTATAAACTCTCTTTCACCGCTGCTCAGCGATACTCTGTAAAGCTTCGCCTCACGATCGACTTCCCAATCATATTCGGCGTAATACAGATAGTCCCCGGCGAGTCCGCCGTCCAGATACGCATTGGATGCGAGCAGTCTTTTACTTCCATCCTCACCTACGACATAAAGATCTCTTCCGCGATCGGTAAAGAAAGTAGTTCCATTATAGATCGCTATTTCATAACCACTCTCATAACCGCTTTCATATACATTCCCATTATCGGTAACAGTGTATTTGGGTTCTTCCGCTCCGGTAACGCTTAGATCGGAAAGATCGATCGCAAGGCCGTTATAGTATACTACATTGTTGTCTATAACAAAATCCCGGTCACCGTTCATATCACTTGACGCCAAAAGCTCTTTCCCCGTAAAGTCTTCTTTGCATCTATAGAGCCATGTCCTGTAATCGCTTGTTCCGCCCTCGCTTTCAATGAAATAAATATATCCATCACATACTGCGAATCCCGCGATCGTTGTATATTTATCGGTCTCTATCGGCAGCAATGTGCATGTCGGCGCATCGTCCTCCTGTGTGAGACCGTCAGCCGAAACAGTGTAACTCTCTTTTCGCGAACAATAGATCGTACCGTTTATCTCGCCTATCGGGGCGCTGAACGTTACATCCGGAACATTCTTCACCTCTTCATAATGCGGACACTTTGTGAATCCGAACTCGAGTGTATATCCCTCACCGCTTGAAAGATGCCAGTCGCAAATTTTATGTTCGGAATCCGCAAACGTGTATGTAAGATCGACATCGGCTATCTTATCGACGATCGCCTGAATATCATCCCCTACTCCCACACTGCCGTTAAAATAGCAGAATATATCACCCTCGATACAGAAGTAGCAAAGATGTTTCAGTTCACCGTCATCTCCATATGTTATCCCGTCATCTGAAACAGTAACGCTCTTATCGACCTCGGTCTTGCCGCTTGCTCCAAGCCCGAACGACGCGTCTGCCTCCAACAGTGAAACACCGTCAAAGAACGTTTTGCCGAACACCTCTATCCCGCATAACACGAGCTCAACTTCTTCTCTCGGACCAACCCTGAGCGAGCCCTCGGCATCTACAGTAAGTCCCGCGCTTGCCTCTGTCGTGTTATATGTCGTGAATCCGTCATCTATGCTGAAGCTTGCGCCCATATTGTTAGAAAGATCCGCAGTAGCTTCGATATTGAGAGATCCGTCTGCCTGCACGACCAGGCTTGAATTTATAACAACGCTGAACAGTCCTGCCACCGGGATACTGCATGAAGGAAGTTCATATGAATATTCCTTTGATACCGACGCATTGTATCCCGCCACAGCATTTATATCGGTGAGCACATCGGCAGACGCGTCAAAACGAGTTATATCCAGATTATCTGTTTCAAGGCGTATATCGACTTTTGCTTCAAGGCTCATGTCAAGAGCCGCGTACACTCCGTCCTTGGTCTTATAGCTGTCTGTTTCAAAATGCACATTGGCCTTTTCGTTGGCATCCGCTTAAGCGTCAACTTTCACGCCGCCCCAATCCAGTGTTATATCCGCTCCGGCATTTCCGTCTCCGCTTACAGTTACACCGTTATCGGCGCTTGAAACTCCCTTGACAGCGCTCAGCGCGCGCATATCACCGTCATTGGCATAATCATCAAGGTCCGCAGAGACAATAGTGGATATGTCTATCGATCTTACCACTTCCGCAAGTTCCGGTTCCTCAAATTCTATGACTGTGTCTCTGCCTTTGCTTACAGACACGACCTTGCCAAGAAAACCGTTAGGCAGATTTTCACACGGTTGTATGAACAGTATCTCACCGGTTTCCAGTCCGCCAAGTATCTCATCTGCATTTCTGAACGTTACGGTTTTAGCATCGGCATCAGCCGCGACAGGGATGTTTTCAAGAGATGACGATTCAGCTATCTCCACCTTGTCCCCCAGCTCGATCTCGTTTGCGGCGTCATCACGCAGCGAGTACCGGCTCTCATAATTATCGGACACACGTTTTATCAGCGCGGCTGCCTCAGCTCTCGTTATGGTATTGTCGGGACGGAAAGTGCCATCCTCATAACCTGAAACTATCCCTATTTTTGAGGCAGCGGCGATAGCCTCAGCCTCGCTTCCGTTTCCGCTCACGTCTGTGAATATATTCTCGGCATCAGTCTCGATCCCCAGCCCCGAAATGATCCACTCGGCGGACGTGCCTCTTCTTAACTCGGCGGACGGATAAAACTCCGTTCCCGATTGCTCTATGCTGTATATCCCGTTCTCTATCCCGGCATATATGTACGTCGCTGACCAGCTGTTTCCGTCCACATCTGTTACGTATTGCTCATACGCAGCGTCAGCGTCTATTCCGAGCGCTGTCACGAGCAGCTTCATGAACTGTTCCCTTGTAACATGTCCCTCCGGATCAAAAGTACCGTCTCCCATACCGTTGATGATCCCCTCTGAAGTCAGCTCGGTTATAACGTCATGCGCCCAATGCGATTCCGGCACATCGGAAAAAGTGCTGGTTCCGCTTTCTGCCGCCGCCGGCGGGAGCAGCGATGCCATGACCGCCGCAGCCGCAGCTATGCTTATTATCCCTTTCCTCAAGATCTAAACCTCCCGTGTCTTTTGTTCAAATATTATTTACCTGCCTTTTTATTTGCGGGCTTCGCGCTTTCCGTATCGTCTTTTATGATCTCCTTTATCGATGTTGCAAGTCCCGCAAGTCCCTGTATATCGGAAGGCACGATTATCTTTGTGGCTTTTCCATCCGCAAGAGCGTTAAGGCTCTCAAGCGATTTTATCGTCAAATATCCCTCTTTAGGATCTGACTCGTTTATAAGCCTTATTCCCTCAGCTACAGCCTGCTGTACCCTTATGATTGCCTGAGCTTTACCTTCCGCTTCACGGATAGCCGCTTCTTTCTTTGCCTCAGCGCGAAGTATGGCAGATTCCTTTTCACCCTCTGCCTGAAGGATCGACGATTTCTTCTCGCCTTCTGCTTTGAGGATCGCCTCTCTTCTCTCGCGCTCCGCTTTCATCTGGCGTTCCATGGCATCCTGTATCTCTGCGGGAGGCATGATGTTTTTAAGCTCCACTCTGTTTATCTTGATCCCCCACGGATCTGTCGCCTCGTCAAGTATCGAGCGCATCTTGGTGTTTACCGTGTCACGCGAAGTCAGCGTCTCATCAAGCTCAAGATCGCCTATGATGTTTCTCAGTGTTGTGGCTGTAAGATTCTCTATCGCCATCATCGGACGCTCAACACCATAAGTGTAAAGCTTTGGGTCGGTTATCTGATAATATACAACCGTATCTATCTGCATCGTTACATTATCCTTTGTTATTACCGGCTGAGGCGGAAAGTCAACAACATGCTCTTTCAAACTCACCTTCGAGGCGACCTTGTCAAAGAACGGTATCTTGATATGGAGACCGACCGACCATGTGGCGTAATATCCGCCGAGACGCTCCACGATATACGCGTGTGCCTGAGGCACTATCTTGATATTGGCTATAGCTATAATAATTATGAGTATCAATAGGATTATAAATAAGATCATTGTATTTTCTCCTTTCACTTCGCCGCCGCTGTTTTTTCGGCAGCTTTTGTTTTTTCAGCAACTATAAGAGTGACTCCCTTTATCGCTTTGATCTCAGCCTCGGCTCCGGCTTCTATATCACTTCCGTCCTCGCTCTTCAGTTTCCATTCGAGCCCGTTGATCTTGCCCGCGCCCTCGCCGAAAACGTTTCTGACCTTTTCGGTCACTACTATAGTTTTTCCGATCAGCGAATCCGCATTCGTCCGTGTATTTTTAGGCTTCAACACTTTGACGACAAAACCTCGGAACAGCAGCAGTGTTATTACAGATATGATCACAGCGATCAGCACCTGTACCGTGACCGACGCGCCGAAAAACGACGCTATCATTCCCGCGACCGAGCCGAGCGCGAACCAGATAGATATCACCTGCACGGTAAGTCCCTCAACGAGCGCAAATGCAGCCGCGAGCGCAAGCCATAAAAACCCCACATTATCCCCTCCTCATCGTATAAGATCCGGTCCACGCAGCTGATACCCGGTATCCATATCAGCTGTATCGCACCTATGATTCAATTCTATCATATGCGTGTATAATTGTCAATATTTTATCGATGTCTGTTTTCACTTATTTTTATCTTTCGCATGATGAAACAGCTGAAAAGTTCCGCCCGCCGTTGAGCTGACTTTTTTTATAAATTGACTTTTTTATGAGCTTATGCTAAAATAGAGATAGACGCGCGGCGTGTACGCCGAAGCAGATAAAGGACGGTGAATTGTGTGAATTATTTTCATCAAAAGATCGACTATATGTCTACCGAATGCTCTCTTAAAATGGGACGATCAAATCCGGGAACGGGCGGCTATGCCCAGCATTGGCATAACAGTGTAGAAATGATCTACGGTTACGGCAATGAATATACCGTAACGGCCGGCAGGCAGACACTGCGTCTTTCGGATAATGATATAATTTTTATACCTCCACGCATTCTCCACTCTTTTGAGATGAAGGATCAGCCTTCAAGGCTGTATTTTCTACAGTTCAAGGTATCGCCTATGCGTATAGGAGGAGACATAGACAGAAACAAGAAAGATATCGACACCTATGATCCTATGACTGACAGGATCATTCTCATAAACAGATCCAAAGACCCAAAACTGCATCCGCTTATGGTCAAAAACGTAGAAGATCTGATAGATATAATGATAAACTGCCGCACAGGCTACCGCTATCTGGCGGTGAGCAAGCTATACTGCATGCTCTCGCTGCTTGCGGAATTTCCGACCGCGGCATTTAACAGCGAAGAAAAATTAAGCGATGACGAAGTGGAAATATTCACAAAAACACTGAACTTTATAGAAAAAAATTACTCCTATCATATCACGGTCGACGACGCGGCAAAATACTGCGGATTTAATAAGAAATATTTCGGGCGTATCTTCAATAAGATCACCGATTCATATTTTAACGACTTTTTAAACGATTACCGGATCAAAAAAGCGGCAGAGCTGCTCGGAAACAAGCGAGGTCCGATATCCGATATAGCATATTCGTGCGGATTTACGAGCATTCCTACCTTTTACAGATGCTTCAGCAAAACATACGGATGTTCTCCAAAGCAATTCATTTCCAAATATAAAGTATAAGATCAAACGGTCACCGCATTTTTGCCTGTGACCGTTTGATCTTACTTTTGATCACACACGGGGATAGAATGATCTGCGGAAAAGTATCCCCGTGTCAAAGAGAGAGAGGTATAAGCAAGATCTTGTTCCGATTCAATATGCCTTTTTGCTTTCACTGTATATCGGTTTCATACCCTCCCATACATACACCGCTATCCTATATGTATTTTCAGGGATCACACCTTCCGCCGAGGCATCGGCAGTTTCAGATACACCTATTGTTTTGTCTGTCTTGTGAAGTCCGAGCAATATACCGTCATTCGAATACATTGCAAGATATATACTCACGTCTCTTGAGTATTTCGATGTATTTTTCAGCGACACCTCTGCTCTTGCCGTACCGCCCGGCTTAAAGCCGTCAGTTTCAAGCTCCGCATCCGCTGAAAGCTCTTCTTCAGGCATCGTACTATGTGTTGGCTCGGGCTCGTCCGTCTCCGCGGGCTCTGTGCTCTGTGTCGGCTCAGGCTCATCCGTCTCTGCGGGCTCTGTGCTCTGTGTCGGCTCGGGCTCATCCGTCTCCTCAGGCTCTGTGCTCTGCGTCGGCTCGGGCTCATCTGTCTCCGCGGGTGATTCTTTTGGTGTCATGCTGTAAAGGACAATATTATCTGCATACCCATCATAAGACGCGCCCTCTCCGCTTATAAGCAGGCCGGCAATGTCTCGTATCCTCAAACCTTCAACAGTATTGTTTTCTGTTACCCATTTGTTCTCACCGCCGTCACGCACAGAATAAGACACAGTGTATGATATCGTTCCCTCGTCAACATCTATGATCATATCCTTTACTGACATCTGCTCCGTTCTCGATGAAAGCATATATGTCAAAAGCACCGATTCACCGTTTATAAACAGGATGTTATTATTCGTTGCACTGTTCGAATCCTGATCATACCCTATCTTAACGATCTGATCACCTGATGAATCGACAAGGCTCATGCTCTTTATCCTCGTTCCCTGAGCATAATCGGCACTGAATACGACTTGCCCGTTTTTCACCGGTTCTTTGAAACTCCGCATAGCCGCCGCATCTCTCTTAAAGCATATTGCTTTTCCCGAAACCGGCGCGACACCGCAGTTAGGCACTGCCGCCTCTGATTCCGCAATAGCCATACCGCTCAATTCGCCGCTCCATTCATCCTCCGAGATCGTATAATCGTCAAAAGTTTCAGGCAGTACCGTATCTCCGTCTACGGTGCCTATAAGCACCTCATCTATCTCAAGTGTCGGTCTTGGAGTCTCCTCCGGCTTATTGCCTTCGACTATCTCTATACCGCTCAGCTGTGCCGCACCCTTGCTCGCTTCCAGATCGACTGTGAGCGTTCCGTCTATCTCCACTCCGTCATACTCTTTTACAAGCGGCGTGTTCGCTCCGGCTTCACTGAATATATCAACTTCGTCTTTTCGGTCATTCTGCAGGTAAACATCAAATACGCGGTCTCCTTCAGCCGAGGAGCTTCCGTCTATAAAATGCAGGATTATTTTATAATATCCCCACGGGATCCCATCAAATTGCAGGGAAAGAGTTTCTGCCTCTCTTCCGGTCGCGTATATGCCGTCACCGCTGTATTCGGTCGCTGTTCCGTTCAAAGCGCCCCAGTATCCGGGACGATAGCCGATATCCTTTGTAAAACCGTCAATTGCAGGTCCGCCCACATTCATTGCAAACGGCGCTTTTATGCCGGGTTCCACGGCATCCTCTGTAAGAGTAAAGGTCTTTTCGGACACTTTATCACCGTCAGCGACACAAAGTGTATATTCGCCCTCGCCGCTTATGCGGTCACCGCTGTCTATAGGCTCACCATTGACTGTCGCGCTTCCTCTTGAAAAACGAACGGTTACCGGCAGATCATAAACTCCGCCGTCGTCCACACCCATTATCACAGGAGCTTTTTCATTTACATCCATTTCATAACGGAAATAATCAATATCTACATATCCGTCTTCCGATAAATTATTGTAGCAGAAGAATCCGATATGTCCGCCGCGATAATTGCTTTTCACGATCTGATATTCCTCTCCGAACTGCTTATATGTCACGCCGTCGATACTGTAATACGATCGTGTAAGCATATCATTTCCCCATTCGGATTTCAAATATATCTCCGTTACCTCAGGCGCTATCTCATCACCTACTGTATCTTCATTTCCTTTAAAACGTATTCTGTTCACTCCGTTTTCACGGTATACACCTATGCCGGCAGCCGTTCCGCCCATCATATATAAAAGTCCCGCAAACTGTCCGTCTGCCATGCCGGATATATCGATTTTAGCGGTCACCACGTTTCCATCCGTCCTATACATACGCTGGATAAACGAGTTGCCGGCCTTACTGAGCGTGTCTGTCCTAAGCGGCGTAAACGCCTTAAGACGCATATATCCCGGCCGTTCCGTCAAAGACCAGAAGCCGTCGCGCGGCTGATAATTCCACATCCACTGCACACCGAGCTCGGACGAGTCAAACTCATCTGAAGTCTGAGGTCTTTTGACCTCGCTGTCCTTTATAGGTTTCTCTATGTTTTCCCATACCATCTCGCCCGCTTCCGCGATATCCTCATACCCCGCAACGGGCCAGCCGTCTGAATTCCACGTGATCGGTATAAGGCTGTTCGGGCGCCCGTCCAGATCCGTGCTGCCCTGATGTGTCCAGAAAAACCACTTGGTCGTTCCGTCATCCGCCTCAATATCTATAAGATTACCCTGATTCGGCTCTCTTGTTCCCTCGACTATCGGATACGGTA
>CAJFNT010000062.1 GCA_904395315.1 uncultured Clostridia bacterium | reverse complement strand
ATTAGTAATCGGGGTGTAGCGCAGTTGGTAGCGCACACGTCTGGGGGGCGTGATGCCGCAGGTTCAAGTCCTGTCACTCCGACCATACAAAAGAGCAGTGTCGAAATCTGTCGTATTTCGGTACTGCTCTTGTTTATTTCTTGCGCTATTATCGTATATCATTCATAGCGCGACTATACCACTATAGTTCACTTTTCTTTCCGACCTGTCTCCGCCGTTTTAACATACTGCTCTATCGCCTCTTCTACCGACGCATTCAGCGTTTTATTGTGCGATGCTGCATACAAAGCGAGACTCTTGAGCGACTCGGTGAAATACGAACATTGAAACTTAGGACCAGTGGTTGTTCCTGCAGTGATCATAAATGTATCAACACTATCTGCTGCGGCATCTATCGGAAGTGAACCCTTTCTCTCCGTGACAGTATTTCCGCCTGATGTGACCTTAATATTTTGTGTTCTTGTCTGCAGATCAATATCAATCGTAACAGTTGCATCGGTATTGTGTATTGATGAAATATTTGCCTCGCCTGTGCCGTCAAGAACTATTGCCCCATCATTATCATATTTTCCAACTGCACTCCAGACTCCGTTCTCAACCGGCAATCCCATGTTACTTGTTGTTGAGAAAGCCCCTGTATCTACAAGATCTGCATCTGCAACCGAGAACATTACTCTGCCGTAAGGATCAATATTAACATCAAAGCTAACTTCGACCTTAGCGGCTCCATCCGTATACTGAGATATATCATAAGTCTTATATGCCTTAGTACCTTGTCCCGGTATTCTTGCCGATACTGGATAGTAACTGCCACTCTTAGAACCGACCTTAATATAAGTACCGCCTGTTTGTCCTTCAGACGCAGCCGTGCCTAAATCCAATGTGTTTGTAGTCGTCGCCGCGCCGGCGGTTATAGGCACCAGCCCTCCGGCAATGACCACAGAGGCTGCCGTCAAAGTCGCCGTCAGCCTTTTCAAAGGTTTATTTTTCATGGTTTTTCCCTTCTCCTTTATTCAGTATTGTATTTTTATTATACCCCCCCCCCCCTTATACCAAAAGTCAATTGTTAAAATGCACAAATTTATCCTTCTTTTTTGTTAAAGTTTTTCTCTAATGCTTTTGTTTTACTATATATCATCCGAAATTCGCATTTTAGCGCAAAAAAAAGCCGCCGGCTGTTTTACATAACAAAACACCTAACGGCTTTCACAACTCTATCTTTTTACCTCTTTATAGCCGCGATTATTATCATCATCGGCCTGCGCATCTCATCCCTCATGCCCGGGATATCCATCATCTCCTCGGGAGGCTGCGGCTCTACAACGCTGCGTATCTCAAATCCGTTCTCGATCAGAGTATTTATATACGTTGTTATCGTCCTGTGATACTTCGTGACCTTTTCTCCGAGAAATACCGCTTCACGCTGTCCCTCATAGTAGTAATTATCCACAGGAAAATGCAGTATGTTCCCGTCCTTATCATAATACCAGTCCTGACTTCCGTATGCTGTAAATACCGGATGCTCCGCGGAAAACACAAGATCCCCGCCTTTTTTGAGCCACTGGCTTATATTTTTCACAAGCTCACCAAAATCACTCACGTAATGGAACGCCAGCGAGCTTATTACCGCGTCAAAGCTGTTTTCCTCAAAGCTCAGATCCTCCATAGCCGCGCATCTGTACTCTATCACAGGATCTTGATTGATCTCCTCCGCCTTCGCAAGCATCTTATGCGAGATATCTATCCCCGTCACGCTCTTAGCTCCGTTTTCGGCGGCGTATTTACAGTGCCAGCCGTAGCCGCAGCCAAGATCGAGCACTTTCTTGTCCTTGAAATCGGGCATCAGCTTTCGCAGCTCATGCCATTCTCCCGCTCCCGAGAGTCCCTTTTTTGAGCGCTCCATCTCGGCGTATTTTTTGAAAAATGCCTCGTTGTCGTATTTGTTTTCTTTCATCCTAATACCTCCGTGTACCATAAAAGCCGTGCGGCTCTGATGCCGCACGGCAAGATCTTTATTGAAGCAGCAGTCTCGCCCTTTCCCGGACAAGAGCCTCCAGCTTCTCCAGTCTATTCTTTGGCAAGTTATATCGCACATGCCTTTTGAACCGAAACTCCAACAGCCTTCCGAGCCCTTCCCTATGCCGCGCAGAAAGCACCTCTTTCGCAGTTCCGATAAAATCATCATATACGCACGGATAAAGCGTGCTTATATACGAATCAAGATTGCTTTTAGAGCATAGATCATCCTCAGCAGCATAGTTCAGAAGCGAATTCCCATGATCGAAAAGCGGAGCCGGCTCGGATATCTCATTTGTCTGGTTATCTATCAGGAATCCGAAATTCCCGAAATGTCTGTCAGTATTCAATATAACAGCATCCAAAACCAGCATATCCGCAAGCGCATCCGCGTATTTTTCCCCAAGCGCACAATAATATTTCCTTACAGCCTCCATACCGCCGGACGTCACAAGCCGCCCGACAGGCATGAATGAATATTGCTTGCTCGTGAAAAGTCCGCAGACCGAACAGAGATCTCCCTTCCATCTCGACAATGTATACTTTACCGCATCCATTCCCATAGCCTCGGCTATCTGCGATGCGTAAAACTCGGAATACGGCTCGTTTCCCGTATTTAACGCTCCGCTCGTTCCGCCCTTGTAAAGATATATGCCGCCGTTGATCCTACGCCAGCATTTTGGGAGCATTCCGTTTGTTGTGAACTCCGGACTGGATGCGAGCGATGATCTCACCGCACTGCCGTAGCCTGTGAAAGCTATCAGCGCCAATGTTCGGCTGAAACGGTTATCATACAGGTTATACTCCGCAAAGCTGCCGTTAAAGCCTTCATCCGTTACCCAGTAACAATCATTGAGCGACAGTCCCTTTGATACCTTTATTATATCCATGGGCCTGTTCAGGCTCAGCCCGCATTTGCTGAGGATCCTGTTCACATACGCCCTGTTTTTGGGTATCGATCTATTTTTGAGCCATTTCCGCACACTCTCACCCGAAAGCTCCAGATCAAGCGGAAGCAGCTTTGTATTCTCCTCATTTATCCACAAGATCTCAATCTCCGGAATACTTGTATTCTCTTCGGCACTAAACCTCATGAGCGGCGTGTCGAAATGTCTCAATTCGTAATTCATACTCCTTATTCCTCGTCAAACAGCGCTTTTGCGAACGCGGCTGGATCGAACAGCTGCAGATCGTCCACAGCCTCTCCAACACCGATGAACTTGACAGGGATAGACTGCTCCTTGGCAATGGAAATAACAATTCCGCCCTTTGCGGTCCCGTCAAGCTTTGTAAGAACTATTCCCGTTATATCCGATACCTCCGAGAAGAGCTTCGCCTGACTGACCGCGTTCTGCCCCGTTGTAGCGTCAAGCACCAAAAGATTTTCACGCGACGCGCCGGGCAACTCACGGCTTATTACCCTGTTTATCTTTTCAAGCTCCGCCATCAGGTTCTTCTTATTATGCAGTCTTCCGGCAGTGTCACAGATAAGTATATCGGCGCCGCGCGCCTTTGCCGCAGCGCACGCGTCAAACACTACCGATGCAGGGTCGCTGCCCTCCTGATGCTTTATGATATCACAGCCGCTGCGCTGCGCCCATATATCGAGCTGGTCTATCGCGGCTGCCCTGAACGTATCCGCGGCGGCAAGCAGCACTCTCTTGCCCTGCGACTTGTAATAAGAAGCCATCTTTCCTATGCTTGTGGTCTTTCCCACACCGTTTACGCCTATCACAAGTATTACGGAAGGTCTTGTTTCAAGCTTCATCTCCGAGTCAAGCTCGCACAGAGCATCGGAAATTACGGCCTGCAATTCTCTCTTTACCTCGTTTCCGTCCGTTATATGTTTCTTTTTTACTCTGTCACGCAGCTCGTCTATGAGCGCCACAGACGTCTCCATTCCGAGATCCGCCATTATGAGCGCCTCTTCAAGATTTTCAAACAGCTCCTCATCTACTTTTACGAACACGCTGAACACAGAGTTCACCTGTTCCGCTATGGCATTGCTCGTCTTTTTCAAGCCTGCTTTTAGTTTATCAAATAAGCCCATTTATGTCTCTCCTTTCAGTGTTCCTCCGTCACTTTACCAGATCGTCGGACACATCGTCTATCTTAAGCGACAGCAGCTTTGAAACGCCCGATTCCTGCATGGTAACACCGTAAAGGATCGATGCAGCTTCCATTGTGCCCCGTCGATGTGTTATCACTATGAACTGTGTGCGGTCTGTATAATTTTTGAGATATGTAGCAAATCTCGATACGTTGACATCATCCAGCGCCGCGTCTATCTCATCCAGAATACAGAACGGGGGGGGCTTTACCCTCAGGATAGCAAACAGCAGCGCTATTGCGATAAAGGATTTTTCTCCTCCCGAATAGAGATTTATATTCTGCTTCCCCTTTCCCGGGAGCTGCACTTCTATCTCTATACCGCTCGTCAATATATTTTCCTCATCCAAAAGGCGCAGTTCTCCGCTTCCGCCTCCGAACAGCTCTGTAAACACTTCTCCGAAAGCATTGTTTATCTCCTTGAACTGCTCTCCGAAATGCTCTTTGATAAGCTCTTCCATTGAATCGATTATCTCAACAAGGTTGTTCTTTGATCTCTCCAGATCCGCTTTCTGAGAAGTCATGAACTCATAACGTTCCTTTACGTTCTTGTATTCCTCTATCGAGTCCATATTCACGCTGCCGAGCGCCTTGATCTTTTTCTTCAGATCTGCCAGATTTCCTGCCGCTTCTCCCGGATCCTCCACCTCTCTGCTCTGCCCGAGCAGATCGTTATATGAAAGCTCATAATCATCCCAGATACGATTTAGTGTGTTGTCACGGTCCGTCTGCAGTTTTACGCATTTATTCTCAATCCTCGATATCTCTCTCTGCAGCTCGATTATCCTGTTCGTTATGTCTTTATTCGCTTCTCTGGAATGATTTATTTTTTCCGATATCGATGTCTTCTTTTCATCGATCGCCTTGAGCCTTGTTTTGAGCTGTTCTGACAGCGCTTTCGAATCCTCCAGGACAGCGCGTTTTTCATTTATGCTTTGCTCGTATTCCGAATTCAGGCGCAAAAGCTCTTCCGTTTCAGAAGCGCGTCTCGTCGTCTCGTCCTTTGAACTGTTTATCTCGGAATACGCCGAAGAGATCGACTGGCGCATCGCGGCTATTTCGCTTTTTATCTCGGTCATGCGCGATGATATCTCCTGCGCCTCGGCATCGGAACCGCTTCGGCGCTCAAGCATCTCGGCGCGTTTTTCCATGACCGACTCTATTTCTTTTTCAAGCTCACTGTTTTTCGCCTTCAGGGAGGAAACACCGGCAATAAGCTCAGCCACATCATCGGCGGTCTCTTTGAGCTGCTGTTCTATCTGCTGAAGCTCAGCCTCATACGATGTGCTTTCACTCTTCTCAAGCGATTCCGAAAGCATCTTCTTCGTGTTTTCAAGCCTTAACAGCTCGTCTTCGTACTCACGCACCAGCGGCACAAACGATCCAAGCTGATTCTCAGCCAGTGTCAGATCCGCCTCAATGCTCTGACGCTCTTCCGACAGTTTTTTCATATCCCGCGCCAGCGCGGATATCCCTGTTGTGAGCTCTTTTATCTCGGTCGCTCTCGACAAAAATCCGCTCTGCTTATTCACAGATCCGCCCGACATTGATCCTCCCGCGTTCAGAACATCGCCGTCAAGCGTCACCGTTTTGAACCTGTAACCGAATTTGCGGCTCAGAGCTATGGCGTTGTCTATGTTGTCTACCACTACAACTCTTCCCAAAAGCGACGCGAAGATCCCGTCGTATTTCTTCTCATGTGTTATTAACTGTGACGCTATTCCTATAAAGCCCTCCGATCGTGCGATCTGCGCCGCGTTATCGAGACTTCGTCCTTTTACAGACGATACGGGAAGAAACGTCGCTCTTCCGCCATGCGTCTTCCTCAGATAGGCGATCGCCGCTTTCGCGTCTTCCTCAGACTCCACTATGATGTTCTGGAGCGCGCCGCCCAAAGCCGTTTCTATCGCCAGCACATATCGCCTGTCAACATCTATGAGCCCTGAGATCGTGCCGTACACAGACAGTCCTTTCAGCTCTTTCGCTGTAAGCACCGCCTTTACGCTCTTTGCATAGCCGGCATAATCATTTTCCAGACCCTCCAGGATCTTTTTCTTGGATGATCTCGAATTGTATTCCACCTGCATGGACGCATAAGACTTTCTTATCTCGGCCAATCTGTTCTCCGCGTCGCTCCTGCTCTTTTCGAGCCCCGAAACAGTCTCGGAAAGCTCCCGGAGCTTTGATCTTTTTTTGCTCTGTTCGGCGTCATTTTCAGCTATCTGCGCCTTTGTTTTCTCTATTCCCTCTTTATGGGTGCTTATCTCAGCATTGACCGCCTCGCGCCTTTCGATAAAGCTTGCGCGGAGGTTCTCGATACCGTTTGCCCTCTCTTTTAAAGACGACATCTCGTTCTCGCGGGCGAAAAACTCACTTCGCATATTATTGATCTGCTCATCGATCCCGTTAAGATTCGCCTCGTATTCACCCGACGCGCTTCTTGCGCCCGCCAGGCGCGACTCAAGCTCCGAAAGTTCCGCAGTGTTTGTCTTTATCTCATCCTCGGTCTCGCGGATCCTGCGGATCCTGTCCTCGTTCCTGACCTTTATCTCTTCGGTCTCGCGCCTTATACGGTCGATATTCGCCTTATTGTTCTTTATATTGTTTTCATACAGACTTATATCGTTTGATGCCGCGGCGATCCTTGACTCATTTTCGGAAAGCTCGCCGTTCACCTTGTTCTTTTCCTCGTCACTGCGTTTGCTTTCCTCGTACAGCTCATTCATCAGAAGCTCATTTTTGCTCTCGCGCGATCTTACGTCCTCAAGCTCTTCCTCTGTATCCTCAAGCAGTTTTTTGGTTTTTGTCAGCTCTGACTTGTTCCTGTCAAGAGCCGCGGCGCTCAGATCTATATCGAGCTGCTTCATGTCGCCGTAAAGATCGAGATATTTTCTCGCCTTTTCCGACTGCCTTTCAAGAGGCCCGATCTGACTCTCAAGCTCTGACGAGATATCGCTGATCCTGACAAGATTTTCATCGACATGCCCGAGCTTCTTTATCGCCTCTTCTTTTCTGTACTTATACTTTGAGACACCCGCCGCTTCCTCAAATATGCTTCTTCTGTCCTCCGCCTTTGTCGAAAGTATCTGTGAAACGTTGCCCTGACCGATCATGGAATATCCGTCTCGTCCAAGTCCCGTGTCCATGAACAGCTCATGCACATCCTTCAGGCGGCAGTTAGAATTGTTGATCTTATAAACGCTCTCACCGCTGCGGAAAAGCCTGCGCGTTACCACCACCTCGTCAAAATCAACATTGAAGTCGTGATTTGAATTGTCAAGCACAAGGCTGACCTCGGCATAATTGACGCCTTTTCGTGTCTGAGTCCCCGTAAATATAACGTCCTGCATATTCGATCCGCGCAGGGACTTAGCGCTTGTCTCGCCTATTACCCAGCGTATGGCGTCGGAAATATTGCTCTTTCCGCTTCCGTTCGGGCCTACCACGGCGGTCGTGCCGTCCATAAAGTCCAAAACGGTCTTATCCGCAAATGATTTGAATCCCTGAAGCTCAAGTCGTTTCAGCAGCAACGGCACGCACCTCCCTCTTTGCCAGAATCTCATCTCCCTTAACGGTTATCCCGCAGCCGAACTCGTCATGCAGTCTTTTGATGTTCCTGCGCTTATTTCCGACCGCTTTCGATATCTCCCTCGGATTTACGTATATAACGACATCACCCGAGCGGCCTTTAAGGGCTTTTCTCATTATATCATAATATATCTCACCCTCGGCAAGCTCGCCGAAAGCGCTGTGGAACGGTCCTGCCACAACGGACGCGTTTTCATTTATCTCATCCGTTGGCTGCAGTCCCACTCTGATTATCTCGATGCCCGCGGTCTCGAACATCAGTATCAGATCCTTTGCAAGGACCACAGCCTCATCGAGCGTCTGCGGAACATATTCACCGCGCCGATACATTTTCTCAAGATATGTACCCTTTATGGTAAGTGTAGGGTATATCCTCACGCATACGGGCGCCAGATCTATTATACGCTCTGCGGTATAGACCGAACGCTCCGGCGTGTCGCCCGGCAATCCTGTCATCATCTGCAGGCCGAGATCAAACCCGTAACTCTTTATCAGTTCCGATGCGCGCTCGACCTGTTCGGCTGTATGCCCGCGGTTGGAGCGCTTCAAAACATCATTGCACATCGACTGCACACCGAGCTCGATCGTTGTGACCCCGTGCCGCTTAAGATTTTCAAGTATGCGGTCATCGATATAGTCCGGTCTTGTGGAAAGCCGTATCCCCTTTATCCTTCCGGATCTGATATACGGCACTACTCTTTCCATGAGCGCAGTCTGTTCCTCTATCGGTATCCCCGTAAAGCTCCCGCCGAAAAACGCCGTCTCTATATCCGCTCCTTCCGGCAAAGTGGCAAGATAGCGCTCTATCGTCTCTGTGACGTCATCCGGCACAACTTCCTTTATCTGTCCCGTTATCCTGTTCTGATTGCAAAACACGCAGTCGAACGGGCAGCCTTTATGCGGCACGAAAATAGGTATATTATACTTTCTTTGCATTTCTCAACTCTGTCAGAGCGGCCTTTGCCGCCGCCTGCTCCGCTTCCTTTTTACTGTGTCCGACACCTTTATTCTTCGGCTCACCGTTTATTATCACCTGTACCGTGAACTGCTTATTATGCTCCTTGCCGACCTCCGAAATGGTCGAATACGAAACCGCGCCCTTTCCGTTCCTCTGAACGATCTCCTGCAAGGTAGTCTTATAGTCGGAATAGTATTCTCCGGCAAGCACCTTTTCTATCCTGTCCTTCATCAGTCCAAGCAGCCATTTCTTTGCCGTCTCTATGCCGCTGTCAAGATATATCGCCGCAAGTACCGCTTCGAACGCATCGGATATTATCGACGGTCTCTTTCTTCCGCCGGTCCTCTCCTCGCCTCTGCCAAGGAAAACCAATTCGTTCAAATGTATCTTTTCCGAGACCGAAGCCAGCGACTGCTCGCATACGAGCGTCGCTCTGAATTTTGTAAGGTCGCCCTCATCCACATCCTGCATCCTCTTGAAGATATAATCACTTATGATTATACTGAGTACAGAATCGCCCAAAAATTCAAGTCTCTCATTGTCACGCGTATGATTTTCATTGGCATAGGAGCTGTGAGTCAGCGCTATTTTAAGCAATTCCGGATCTTTAAATTCATAACCTATCTTTTTTTCTGCCTCTGTCATTTTTATGATTCCTTTCACTAAGACGCCTTCCGAAAAGCTCAGCACTCTCCGTTTGATCTACCGTCTCTCCCATTATAATTATCATCTGCTAAAATACTGCGGAGCATTGCACGCCGCAGTAATCCTATCCTGGCACAAAACCGGGCTGCTGCATTTATGGCGCGGCAGCCCGGTTTTTATGCATATATCAATCAGTATATTTCTTGAAAACTATAGAAGCGTTATGTCCGCCGAATCCCAATGAGTTCGACATAGCATAGGTAACTTCCTGCTCTCTGCCTTTGTTGGGAACGATGTCCAGATCGCACTCCGGATCCGGTGTCTCATAGTTGATCGTTGCGGGGATATAGCTGTCCTCTATAGCGCGAGCGCATACTATAGCCTCGACCGCTCCGGCTGCTCCGAGCATATGGCCGGTCATCGACTTTGTCGAGCTTACGGCAACTTTATAAGCCGCGTCACCGAATACCGACTTTATCGCCTGTGTCTCAAAGAGATCGTTGAGCTTTGTCGATGTTCCGTGCGCGTTTATATATGTTATATCTTCGGGAGTTACGCCCGAATCCTTTATTGCGAGCTCCATAGCTTTTGCTCCGCCCTCGCCGCCGGGGATCGGGCTTGTGATATGGTACGCGTCATCTGTAGCGCCGTATCCTGTCATCTCGCAGATGATATGCGCGCCTCTCGCTTTCGCATGCTCAAGCTCCTCAAGTATTATGAACGCCGCGCCCTCACTCAAAACAAATCCGTCACGGTTGAGATCAAACGGTCTCGACGCATGCTTAGGATCGTCATTTCTCGTGGACATTGCCTTCATGTTACAGAATCCCGCGAATGCCGTAGGCGCAACAGCCGCCTCGCATCCGCCGACAATTATAACGTCATTGTCGCCGTACTGGATATGGCGAAACGCCGTGCCGATAGCGTTTGTGCTCGACGCGCATGCCGTAACAACATTTTCATTGACGCCGCGCGCGTTGAATTTCATAGCGATCTGGCAAGCCGCTATGTTCCCTATCATCATAGGGATGAAGAACGGGCTTACTCTTCCCGGTCCCTTTTCAATATAATTTGTGTGCTGTTCCTCAAACGTGAGGATACCGCCTATCCCGGAACCGGTTATGACTCCGACTCTCCAGGGATCCTCTTTTTCCATATCGAGACCCGAATCTTCAACAGCCTCTGTGGCCGCGATAAGACCCAGCTGGGTATATCTGTCCATCTTACGCGCATCTTTTTTCTCAATATGATCCGTTATCTCAAGATCTTTTACCTCTCCGGCTATCTGAGTTTTGAACGGCTGCGGATCAAACGACTTTACAACGTCAATACCGCAAACGCCGTCTTTTATATTCTGCCAAAAAGTCTTGGCATCATTGCCGATAGGAGTTACCGCGCCCACTCCGGTCACTACAACTCTCTTCATTAGTCTTCCTCCCGTTATAAAATCAAATTACATGACTGCTGCTCGTCGGATCTGCCCAGTCACAAAATACAGATCCCTCATCTATAATAAACTTGACCGTCCGCAAGCCGTATGCTTTGCGGTCAGCCGATATATAAAACCGCCTACGCGGTGAATGATCACGAATAAAAAGTCAGCAGCGGCACAGCGCGCTCATGCGCGCCGCCGCATTAGCACAAACCGCGGGAGTTTTCGAATAGCTTCATGCAGCCTCCCGCGGCGGCATCAGGATTACTGATGGTCCTTGATATAATTAACTGCGTCGCCGACTGTACGGATCTTCTCGGCTTCCTCATCAGGAATTTCGATATCAAATTCTGTTTCCAGACCCATGATAAGCTCAACAATGTCCAGTGAATCAGCGCCAAGATCATCTACAAACGATGCGTTAAGTGTTACCGCGCTCTCGTCTGCGCCGAGCTGGTCAACGATGACACTCTTTACTCTCTCGAATTCATCCATTCCGGGCACCTCCTTTCAATTGGTGTAAGCAGACCATGTTCAACACGGACCGCCTTGGGTATATATTACTTTCCTGCAGGAAAATCATATATCTATGTTACATTACAAGTCCGCCGTCCACACATATTACCTGTCCGGTTATGTATGACGACATATCCGATGCCAAAAATGCAACGGTGTCAGCGATGTTATCTACCGTTCCGAATTTTCCGAGCGGTATAGCGTCAAAATACTTCTGCTTAACGTCATCCGAAAGCTTATCGGTCATTGCCGACGCGATAAATCCCGGAGCCACAGCATTGCAGCGGATACCTCTTGATGAGAACTCCTTTGCTGTTGTCTTTGTAAGACCTATAAGTCCGGCTTTTGACGCGCTGTAGTTGGCCTGTCCGGCATTTCCCATAACTCCGACTACCGACGCTATGTTGATTATCGAACCGCCCTTTGCCTTCATCATCGGACGCGCCACTGTCTTTATGCAGTTGAACGCTCCCTTAAGATTTATGTCCATAACAAGATCCCAGTCCTCTTCGCTCATCCTGAGCATGAGACCGTCTCTCGTTACACCTGCGTTATTTACGAATATATCGATCTTTCCGAATTCCTTTACAGCTCCGTCGACCAGCGCCTTTACATCATCAATATTTCTCACATCGCCTTTTATGCAGATCGAGCCTACTCCGAGCGCCTTTATCTCTTCGCAGGTCGCATCCGCGTCCGCTGACTGCGGTATATCATTTATCACTATATTGGCTCCGAGTGATGCGAGCTTCAACGCTATCGCCTTGCCTATGCCTCTGCCGGAACCCGTTATAACTGCTGTTTTACCTTTAAGCATTTGCCTTGTCTTCCTTTCTGACTAATATGCCGTATTTTTAATACAGACGATACATATCACCCCGGGCGCAAAGCGTCCGTCAATTGTCCATTGTCTATTGTCTATTTTAGAAATTACATTCCCAGTCCCGCAAGTGTCTTCTCAAGAGATGCCATATCCTCGACATTAAACACCTTGACGGTCTTATCTATCTTTCTCATGAAACCTGAAAGAGCTTTTCCCGGTCCGATCTCAATGAATGTGTCGACTCCGTCCGCGATCATTCTCCTTATCGAATCCTCCCAAAGCACCGAATGTGATACCTGCTGCTTCAAAAGCTCCTTTATCTCGCTCTTGTCCTTGATATAATCCGCCGTGACATTTGTTATGATAGGTATATTCATATCATATACCTCTACATTCTCCATCTCCTTGGCAAGCTTTTCGCCAGCGCCCGTCAAGAGCGAACAATGGAACGGAGCTGAAACATCGAGCATGAGCGCGCGCTTCGCACCCATCTCCTTCGCTATCTCACAGCACTTCTTTACGGCCTCGACCTCTCCCGAAACCACTATCTGACCCGGGCAGTTGAAGTTCGCGCCTGTGCATACTCCGTATGCCGACGCCTGCTTTGCGGCTTCGCGCACCTGATCGGCGCTCAGCGCGATGATCGCCGCCATTGCGCCTTTGCCCACAGGAACTTCCTCCTGCATATATTTGCCGCGCTTTCTTACAAGCTTCACAGCATCCGCAAATTTGAGCGAGCCTGATGCGACATGCGCTGTGTATTCTCCGAGACTGAGCCCGGCCGCAACATCAGCCTTTACTCCCTTTTCCTCAAGCACTCTGAGCGCCGCTGTGCTCATAGTCACTATAGTCGGCTGTGTATTCTCCGTGATCATCAAAGTTTCCTTCGTCCCGTTGAATATCATATCCTTTATATCAAAGCCGAGCGCGTCCGACGCCTCTTCAAATACGGCGTTCGCGCATGCAAAATTCTCTGCAAGCTCTTTTCCCATACCGGGAGCCTGCGCGCCCTGACCTGCAAATAAAAACGCTGTTTTACCCATTTTCCACATTCCTTTCAACAAACTTATGATCCGGGATGATCACACATCCATCTTTGTCTTTATCGTATCCAGTATATCGCTGATACCTTCGAAATAGCTCCTGATTATGTCAGCGCACGGCTCGATCTTATGTACCATAGCCGCCGACTGTCCCGCCATGAGCGAACCCATCTGCACATCGCCCTCTTCAAAAGCGCGTCTCAATCCGCCCACTCCAAGCTTCTCTATCTCCTCAAACGGAGCGTTTTCCTTTTCAAGTCTCTGATATTCTTTGGTAAGCTTATTCTTTAACGCTCTTACGGGAGCACCCGTTGAACGTCCCGTAACGACAGCGTCACGATCCTTTGCCTTCAATACCGCATTCTTGTAATTCTCGTGAGCTATACACTCGTTTGAGCATATGAATCTCGTTCCCACCTGTATTCCGTCAGCTCCGAGCGCGAAAGCCGCTACCGCGCCTCGCGCGTCGGCGATACCGCCTGCCGCAACTACAGGGACGCTTACCGCGTCGGCGATCTGCGGAATAAGACACATTGTCGTTATCTCACCTATATGGCCGCCTGCCTCGGTCCCTTCCGCGATTATCGCATCGGCGCCCATCTTCTCCATTCTCTGCGCCATTGCAACGCTTGCAATGACCGGAAGTACTTTTATCCCGGCAGCCTTGAGGCCCTCCATGTATTTGCCCGGGTTCCCGGCTCCTGTGGCAACGACCGCCGGCTTTTCCTCCAATATGACATTCATCACATCTTCTGCGAAAGGTGACATGAGCATTACATTTACACCGAACGGCTTGTCTGTAAGCTCTCTGCATTTCTTGATCTGCTCTCTAACCACATCTGCCGGCGCTCCGCCCGCTGCTATAAGTCCGAGTCCTCCACCGTTTGACACTGCTGCTGCCAGCTCTGCAGTAGCCACCCATGCCATCCCACCCTGTATAACAGGGTATTCTATACCGAGCAATTCACATAATCTGTTTTTCATTTTGAACCTCCTGACGATTTTATATCCCACACAGCGCCGGGCACCGGCCCGGACACCTTAATATTTAATTCGGCACATATGCCGTTAAGATCAAAATTCAAGCACAACGGCTCCCCATGTGAGACCGCCGCCGAAGCCGACAAGTATTATCTTGTCGCCCCTTTCTATAAGGCCTTCCTCTATAGCTTCAGCCAAAGCTACAGGTATACACGAAGCCGATGTGTTCCCGTATTTCTCAAGGTGAAGGAATACCTTATCATCACTTATACCCATCCTCTTCACGGCGCTTTCAACTATCCTGTAATTCGCCTGATGCGGGATGACAAGCTTTATATCGTCATAAGTAAGTCCCGCTTTTTCAAGCACGCGGGTCGAAGAATCCGCCATCGCCTTTACCGCGAATTTCATAACAGCCTGTCCCGCCATCCAGATCGTCTCCTTGCGGCCGCTTATCCTCTTTTCTATCTCCTCGGGATCGTTTCTGAACGCGAGGCTCGTTATCGCCTTGCATCCCGTGCCGTCTGCGCCTATCTCCGCCGCGAGCACACCCGGATGCTCGTCATCAGCTGTGAGCACCGCCGCTCCCGCCGCATCTCCGAACAGCACGCAGGTCGCTCTGTCCTTATAGTCTACTGCCTTTGTGAGAGCATCGGCACAGATCACAAGTATATTCTTGTAAAAACCTGTCTTTATGAACTGATCTGCCATAACAACGCCTGTTACAAAGCTTGAGCATGCCGTATTGTAGTCTATCGCCGCTGCGTTTACCGCGCCGATATTATTCTGGACAACGCATGCGCATGACGGTGAAAAATAATCCGGAGTAACGGTCGCAAGGATTATAAGATCTATATCCTCAGGCTGCATCCCTGCATTGTCTATAGCGCGTTTCG
Source organism: uncultured Clostridia bacterium (assembly GCA_904395315.1). GTDB lineage: Bacteria > Bacillota > Clostridia > UBA1381 > UBA1381 > Ornithomonoglobus. The sequence goes on along the minus strand of CAJFNT010000062.1, from coordinate 12,187 downwards.
CGGCTATGGTCGCCATATCAGTCGTATACTCGTCATCCGCTGAAACGTGACGCTCCTTGATGCCCGTGCGACGTGTTATCCATTCGTCGTTAGTATCAACTATACTTTCCATATATGCATTGTCATATACTTTCTCCGGAATGTACTTACCTACTCCAGCAATTTTTGTGTTAGGCATTGTTATTCTCCTCCATTATATCATATTTTATCTTGTCTTCTATACACTTTATAACATCCGTTGAAACGAATTTTTCAGCCTGTTTTATCGCGCTGAACACCGCGAGCGCGTCAGATGAGCCGTGTCCCTTTATCACCGGTCTCTTCGTTCCCAGCAGCGGAGCCCCGCCGTATTCGCGGTAATCCATCATCCTCTTGAAATCCTTGACACCATCCATAACAAACAGCGCGCCTATCTTGGTTTTGAGGTTCTTTGTAAAAAGCTGCTTCACCATCGAGCCTATGACATGTCCCATGCCCTCGACAGTCTTCAATATGACGTTTCCGACAAAACCGTCGCACACCATTACGTCGGCAGTCCCTTCCATTACGTCTCGGCCCTCTATGTTCCCTATAAAATTAAACGGAGCCTGTTTCATCTTTGGATAGGCCTTCTTCGTAAGCTCGTCGCCTTTTCCCTCTTCTTCTCCGTTAGAGATTATGCCTACCGTTGGCGTCTTTGCCGCATGCACATTCTCCATGTAAACGCTTCCCATTATACCGAACTGAACGAGATTCTCGGGCTTGCAGTTCGTATTCGCACCGGCGTCTATCAAAAGCTTGGGTCCTTTCGCGGTCGGAAGTATCGTTGCGAGCGCGGGCCTTACGATGCCCTTGATCCTTCCCACTATGAGCAGCCCTGCCGCCAGCAGCGCTCCGGTGTTTCCCATTGACAGCATAGCGTCGCCCTCGCCGCGCTTTAGCATACCCGCGGCCACGACTACCGATGCTCCCTTTTTATGACGCACCGCTTTCGCCGGTTCCTCATGATTGGATATAACATCAGGCGCATGGGCTATCGTTATACGCTCTTTCGGATACTTATACTTTGAAAGCTCTTTCTCAATAACAGGAGTATCCCCAACAAGCACGATATCTATTCCGAGCTCTCCGGCAGCGCGCACCGATGCCTCTACAGGCGCCTGCGGCGCGTGATCTCCTCCCATTGCATCAACAATAATCTTCATCAATTACCTACCCTCAATCTAAACAATCGTGAACCTCAAGGTTGAATTTTCCTCTGAACACCTCGCGCATATCGGCGTTTATGAACACATGCACGATGTATTCCCTGTCTCTTTCCCGTATTACCTTTGATTTTGCCACAAGCTTATCTCCGGCGTGGACTTCCGATGTATATTTAACATTAGCTATCTTTACCAATGCTGCCCTGGCATTTATCACGCTGAGAGCCAGGTTCTCGGCAAAAGCGTATATGCACTGCCCTTTGACTATATTGGTATTTTTAAAGACCATCGAGGAGTCGGTCTCAAGAACGGATATGCCGTTTTCGTACAGCTTGAGATCAAGGAGCTCTTCCTTTGTCCCTCCGCTGCCGAACTCGCCCTCCGCCGCCGATTTTACTCTCTCACGGTACTCGGCGATACCCAGCTCCGCGCGGTCGTTTCTTATCGTTGAAACGCTCACTCCGCATTTCTTAGCCAGCTCTTCGTCTTTAAGGAAAGGATTCTCATGCAATATCGATAAAATAAAATCATGACGCGTTTTTTTCAATGTGCTGCGCATTCCCTTCCCTCCTCGCTAAATATCATACTCCGACATATCATAACAGGCGGCAGATCTTGAAATTTTTATATTGTTAGTACCTGCTACCAAATCATCATAAATCAATTATAAACCAAACCGTCCAATATTGCAAGATATTCTTTCATGTTTTCTTAAATATTGTTGATTTAAACAAATACCGCAAAAAAATTTAGTAAAAATCACGGTAATATATACAAGATGATGTGCATATATAATTTTTTTGCCACAAAACTTATGCTCATCAGCGGCGCCTGTCCGCAAGGTACTTTCTTATCTCTTCCTCCGTGTCGCAGACCTCTTTTTCAAACTCCGAGGCGCTTACTCTTACAGCGCCTGCGCCGAGGATTATGAGCTGTTCAAGGTTATCCGAGGTCGCGACTCTTACCCTGTGCTTCTTCCCCAGCTCATGCGTCACCTTTTCAATGTACATGTCCGCCGTTTCTGCTTCCTTTGTATATACTACACTTATACCGTGCACGTTCTCCACTTCTCCCGGATTGCCCTTTACCTTATACGCGTCGAACACCAGGATGAGCTCGCACTGCGTAAAACCGCGGTAATTTGCCATCCTGTTTATTAGCATTTCCCGAGCGAGATCAAGACTGTCCTCCGCGGCTTTCTTCAGCTCATCCCAGGCGAATATGATATTGTATCCGTCCACAAGAACGTAGAGCGGTCCCTGCGGCAGCGGCTTTGACTTATGCTTCGGTTTGGACGCGGCGCGCCTGACAACAGGCGAGGTGTCTCTGCGCCGTTTTACGGGGCCGTACGTCTTCTCAAAGATCCTCAGGAGCTCGTCATCGTCCGCCACTCTGCGAATATATTCAGAAACGCGCGCCTCCGTCTCCTCTTCCTCCGTGTCGGAGACACCGTTTTCAACATGCGCGTGATCCTTTACCTCATCCCACTTTACAATAAATCCCGCGCCGTGGGAACAGAACACCGAGTCTGCGGGGTTCTCAATATCGCCGTCCGCGTCATATCCGATCTCCGCTATAACTTCCTCCGCGTTATGACATTCCCTGTACCCGTCAAGCGTCGTAAACAGTCTGCCCCTGCCTCTCGTGTAATTCGTGAGCTCCGTGTGGTAATCACGCATTTCCGAGACCGGGACACTGCCGCTTATCACAGACGTCTCGCCGTTCGTGCGCGGCGCTTCAAAGCTGCCGCCCATGTTCTGTATATCCGTCATGGCTCTCCCGATGTTTTCCTGAGGCACCTCGAGCCTGAATCTGTACCACGGTTCGAGCAGGACGCTCTCCGCCGATCTCAGCCCCTGTCTGACAGCCCTATATGTGGCTTGTCTGAAGTCGCCGCCCTCCGTATGCTTCTTATGCGCGCGTCCGGCGATAAGCGTGATCCTCATATCGGTTATAGGAGAGCCTGTGAGCACTCCCAAATGCGCCTTTTCTTTCAGATGCGTCAAGACCAGTCTCTGCCAGTTCCTGTCGAGCATATCCTCGGGACACGATGTCTCAAACTTTAACCCTTCGCCTCTCTGAAGAGGTTCAAGCAAAAGATGCACCTCCGCATAGTGCCTTAAAGGTTCAAAATGGCCTATACCAACCACCGGCGCGGCTATAGTTTCCCTGTATGATATACTGCCGCGGCCGAATCCCACCTTCATCCCGAACCGCTCAAAAATTATCCTGCGAAGTACCTCTATCTGGACTTCTCCCATGAGCTGTATGTGTATCTCTTTTAAATGCTCGTTCCATATTATATGAAGCTGCGGCTCCTCCTCCTCGATCTTTCTGAGATCCATAAGTGCTGTATGCACATCGGTCTTTTCATCAAGCTCGACACGGTAAGTCAGGACGGGTTCTAGAACAGGTATGTCGGAATCGCTCTCGTTTCCCAGTCCCTCTCCGGGATACGTTTTGGTAAGGCCTGTCACGGCGCATACCATCCCGGGATAAGCCTCGTCCACAGCCCTCGCCTTATCGCCTGAATATATCCTGATACGGTCCGCCTTCTCTTCCCAGCGCTCTCCGTCTCTCTCCCTGCCTTCTATCCTGTCCTTGACCTTGAGCGTCCCGCCGGTTATCTTCATATGTGTAAGTCTTTTTCCCTGCTCATCCTCTGAGATCTTGAACACCTTTGCTCCGAATCCTTCGGGATAGACTGTTTCCTGCGTATAGACATCAAGAGCCTCAATAAACTCGTCTATCCCCTCAAGCTTCAGTGCCGAGCCGAAAAAGCACGGAAAAAGAGTCCTGTCACGCACAGCTTCCGAGACAGCCTCATCGGAAACGCTCTCATCAGAAAGCGCCTCCTCCATAAGTCTCTCGGAACACACGGCACACTCCTCCGCAAAATCGGCGCTGCTTCTGTCGGAAAAATCAACGCATCCGTCACTGAGCTTTGCTTTGAGCTCGTCCATCAGCGACTTGCGTTCAAACGAGGATATGTCCATCTTATTGACAAAAATAAATACCGGCACCTCATAGCGGTCAAGAAGATCCCAAAGAGTCTCGGTGTGGCTCTGCACGCCGTCAGTGCCGCTTATGACCAGCACGGCATAATCGAGCACCTGCAGCGTGCGCTCCGCTTCCGTTGAAAAATCTATATGTCCCGGTGTGTCAAGGAGCGTGATCTCAGCGCCGCCCGAAGTGAACTCGGCCTGCTTTGAAAAAATAGTTATTCCCTTTTCCTTTTCGATCTCATTCGTATCGAGAAAAGCATCTCCATGGTCAACTCTGCCCAAGCGCCTTATCTCGCCGGACCGGAAAAGCATAGCCTCCGAAAGAGTCGTCTTTCCCGAGTCGACATGAGCGAGTATACCTATAACCAGCCGTTTCATCTTAATGTTGATCAAACCCTTCCTACATTGTTTTACATTTCAAACAAGCTCACCTGTGTGGATTCCGGCATGCCTTCCAGGCATCCGCTTTCCTCGAGTATATCCAGTATCGACTTTGTCGCTCCCGTTCTCAAACGGAGCTCCTCTATATTCCTGAATTCACCCTTTTCACGCTCGTTCATTATCGCTATAGCCGCATTCTCGCCGAGTCCGGGCAGCGCGTTCAAAGGCGGGCGCAGTCCGTCGGGCGTTATCTGGAACTTTGTTGCATGCGACTTGTACAGATCAACATTTGTAAATCCAAAGCCCCTCGAATACATCTCTATGCATATCTCAAGTATCGGTATGAGGTTATCCTCTTTCGGCTGAGCCGTGCCGTCTTTCTTTCTGCGGTTTATCTCCGCCAGCGACTCGCGCGCCACATCTATGCCGCGCGCCATCAGCGAAGTGTCGAAGTCATCTGCGCGCACAGTGAAGTATGACGCGTAAAACGCTTCCGGATAATACACCTTGAACCACGCGATACGGAACGCCATCGTAACATATGCTACCGCATGCGCTTTCGGGAACATGTACTTGATCTTTTTACATGAGTCGATATACCATTCCGGTACATTTGCCGCGCGCATCGCTTCCTCATCCTCCGGCTTTAAGCCTTTTCCTTTTCTGACACTCTCCATTATCTTAAATGAGTGCCCCGCCTCGACTCCCGCCGCTATCAAATATATCATTATATCGTCTCGGGCGCATATCGAATGCGAAAGATCGCAAAGTCCCGCGCGGATAAGCTCCTGCGCGTTCCCGAGCCACACATCGGTACCATGCGAAAGTCCGGATATCCTCACAAGCTCCGAAAATGTTTTTGGCTTCGTGTCTTCAAGCATCTGTCTTACGAACTTCGTTCCGAACTCCGGGATTCCGTAAGTGCCGAGCGGCGTGCCGATATCCGCGCCTTCCTGCAGCTTTAGCGCCTTGTTGGACGTGAACAGGCTTATGGTCTCCTTATCATCGAGAGGGATCTTTTTCGCGTCCACTCCCGTAAGATCCTCAAGCATCCTTATCACCGTGGGATCATCGTGTCCGAGCTCATCGAGCTTCAAAAGATTGGCGTCGATCGAGTGATAATCGAAGTGTGTGGTAAATATTGTAGAGTTAACGTCGTCGGCAGGATGCTGCACCGGACAGAACTCATGTATATTGTTTGTATACGGAACAACTATGATACCGCCGGGATGCTGACCGGACGTGCGCTTCACGCCCTCACAGCCCTTGGCGAGCCGTTTCATCTCCGCGTTCCGCATCGTGATGCCGTGTTCCTCGCAGTATTTCTTTACGTATCCGAATGCCGTTTTCTCAGCGACAGTGCCGATCGTACCGGCTCTGAACACAAAGCCTTCGCCGAAGAACGTCTCGGTGTATTTATGGATCACCGGCTGATATTCTCCCGAAAAGTTCAGGTCTATATCAGGCTCCTTGTCGCCGTTGAATCCCAGGAACGTTTCAAACGGGATATCATGCCCGTCTTTTTTATACGGCGTACCGCATTTCGGGCATACCTTATCGGGAAGGTCGCAGCCGGACTGACCTATATCGCTCTGATGGAACTCTATGTTTTTGCAGTTAGGGCATATATAATGCGCCGGAAGCGAATTCACCTCCGTGATATCCGAAAGGAACGCCACAAACGATGACCCGACCGAGCCTCGCGAGCCGACCAGATACCCGTCCTGAAGAGATTTCCTTACAAGCTCCTGCGCTATCCTGTACATTACCGAAAAGCCGTTGGTTATGATCGAATGCAGCTCCTTGTCGAGACGCTCCTGCACAGGCTCCGGCAGCGGTGAGCCGTATATCTCCTCGGCTCTCCTGAGCGAGTCGTTCCTTATGCCCTCCACGGCGCCCTCTACCACAGGCGGACACTTTTTCTTCGGTATAGGCATTACATCTTCTATCATATCAGCTATGAGGTTCGTGTTCGTTACGACCACCTCATATGCCTTTTCCTTCCCGAGATAATCAAATTCCGCAAGCATCTCATTTGTCGTCCTGAAATACAGCGGCGGCTGATCCTCGGCATCTTTAAAGCCCTTAAAGCTCATAAGTATCTTTCTGTAATCCGCTCCGTCCATGTCAATAAAATGAACGTCGCATGTAGCGCACACGGGCTTGCCCATCTCTTCTCCGAGCCTTACGATCTTCCTGTTAAGATCACGCAGATCATCATCCGTATTCACATCGGGATGCTTCTCGCTCGCCTTCATATACGCGTTGTTTCCTATCGGCTGTATCTCAAGGTAATCATAAAACTCCGCGATCTTTTTAAGCGTCTCATCAGACTCTTCCTCCGCCACCGCGGAAAACAGCTCGCCCGCCTCGCAAGCGGAACCTATTATGATACCATCGCGCTTCTGCATCAGCAGCGTCTTCGGTATCCTCGGCGTCCTGTGGAAATATTTAAGATGCGATTCCGTTACCATCTCATAAATGTTCCTTATACCCGCCGTGTTTTTAGCGAGAAGTATTATATGGAACGCTCTCGTTTTGGTCGACGCCTTTCTTATGTCAAATATATCGTTATATATCTTGAGCTCGCTCTTGCCTCCGGCGTTCAGCTCGGCGATCATCTTCACAAACGCGTTCGCCGTAGCCTCTGCATCGTCGACCGCGCGGTGATGGTGCGCCAAGATGACTCCAAGATGACGGCATATGCTGTCAAGCCTGTGATTTGAGAGCTGGGGATACATACAGCGGGCCAGTATCAGCGTGTCAAGATACGGCAGATCAAAGCTCCTGCCGCATTCACGCGCTTTCGTCTTCATGAAGCCCATATCGAACGTGGCATTGTGCGCAACCATGACGCAGCCTCTGCAAAAATCGATGAACCCGTCTATCGTCTCCTCAAAAGTCGGCGATCCCTTTACCATAGAATCGGTGATGCTTGTAAGCTCGGTTATATTTTCCGGTATATGCTCCTCGGGATCTATAAATACCGAAAACCTATCGGTTATTTCTCCGTTTTCGACCTTTACCGCGCCGATCTCTATTATCTTGCATTTCTCCTTGCTGAGTCCCGTGGTCTCTATGTCGAAGACCACAAACGGTGATGAGGTGGTCTCATCCGTTATATCATATGTTATCATCTTTGTATCATCGACAAGATACCCCTCGACACCGTACAAGACCTTTATGAGCTTGTTGTTGTCGGACGCGTGCATCGCGTCCGGATATGACTGCACCACACCGTGATCCGTTATCGCCACAGCGCTGTGCCCCCAGTAAACGGCGCGATTTATTATGTCGGCAGTCGAAGACACAGCATCCATCTGCGACATCTGAGTATGCATATGGAGCTCCACGCGTTTTTTCTCGGCGTTGTCACGCCTTACCGGCGGCGCCTGTATCGCCGCGAGATCGTTAGCCATTATGACGACCTCTTTTGCATATTCATCATATTTCGCCGTTCCCCTGCACGCGGCATACATTCCGCCCTTTTTGAGCGCTTTCTTTATCGGAGGGAACATATTCGAAAATTTGCTGTCATCCTCGCCCTTGTTCACGAACATCTTGACTGTTATGGAAGATGTGCCGTCTGTCATGTCAAGGGTAACTATATGCATCTCTTTTCCTTTTTTTGTGGTTATCTCACGTTCATCGGCGTCAAAGATCCTGCCTGTCACCGTGACGCGTCCCGATGCCTCCGTTATAGATGACATCGCGATTATATCCTCGTCCTTGATAGGTCTGCCTATAAGCATTTCCTCGGCATTCGCCTTGCCGAGGATCTCCGGCTCACCCGAAACACCTCCGCCTTTAGGCACGGAATAATACATGATGTTTTGCTTTTCCCTGAAATACCTCGGATCGGTCTTGAGATCTATCTTTATATTCCCGACTGTCTTCCGAATCTGTTCACGAGCGATCTTTTCGATAGTATCGCTCAGCTCTCCCGCAAATTCCACCTCAAGATTGCGCTTGCTTCTGGACACAATAAGATTCGTGACATTAAGCCTGTCCACAGACGTGTTCCCGCAGCTTCCGAAAACCGTATCGAATTCGTACATCCAATCAGATCCTTTCGCTCAAAATCTATCCTAAACCGTTTCAGCCAATTTATTCAAAAGGCGGTACATTTTCTCTCCCGCCTCCGCGGCCGTCTTTCCCACGTCCTCCGACGACACCGAGGCGCCGCCTACCCCGCATGCCATGTTTGTAACGCATGAAAGGCCCAGCACCTCCATACCGCAGTGTCTCGCGGCGATGCATTCAAAAACAGTTGACATACCGACAAGGTCTCCGCCCAGGACAGATATAGCCCGTATTTCGGCAGGTGTCTCATATGAGGGGCCGCTCATGTAGAAATATACCCCTTCCTTTATATCAATACCGCAGCTCTTGGCGCATTCTGCCGCTATGGTCCTTAATCTCGGAGAATACGCGTCAGACATATCTGTGAACCTTTCTCCGAATCGCTCGTCGTTTTCACCTATAAGAGGATTTTCTCCGGACAGGTTTATATGATCGGTTATGACCGCTATGTCACCCGGACGCAGCGCCGGATTTACCGCTCCCGCCGCGTTTGTAAGTATCACGGTTTCGACGCCGGCTAACTTTAAACTGCGAATATAAAACGAGAGTTCTTCCGCAGAATAACCCTCGTAGCGGTGGTACCGCCCGCACAGAATATATGCATTGTCCGTAACTATCAATTCGCCGCGGTGCATAGGCGCGGTTGGCTGTGGGAATCCCGGTATCTCCGAATACGGCACCGATATCCCGCGTCCTTTAAAAAGGCTGCCCATTCCTGAACCGAGAACGACCGCCGTGTGTCTTTTTCCTCCCGCTTTTACAATACTGCGCGCCGCAGCCTCATGATCTTCAAATCTATACATTTATCAAACCTCGCTTAGCACGTGAGCGTCTTTCTCTTCAAGCACCGATGTACAGTGCGGACATCTCGTAGCCTCGATCGCTATCTCGCTCATGCAGAACGGACATTTCTTTGTTGACGGCTTCTCGTCTTCTTTCCCGCGCTTTGTCAGGCTCATAAGTTTATTCATGCCCTTGAGCAGGCAGAACAGCACAAACGCCATTATCAAAAAATTGACAAGAGCCGACACAAACGCGGAAGCGAATCCGGCAATATCGCCCCAGTCATATGCAGCCGCGCCCGTTACAAAATTCAGTATCGGATTGATAAAATTATCCGTAAGAGCTTTTACGATATCCGTAAAAGCGCCGCCGATAATGATACCGACAGCCATCTCCAGCATATTGCCGCGTAGCGCGAACTCTTTGAATTCCTCAAAAAACTTTCTCATAAGCTTCTCCTTTGTGTGTTCCCGACAGATGACCGCGAGACCGCCATTTCGAAGTCACCCGATATTCCGGAGCCTGTACAAAATGTTATTACAGCTCACATGTTTATAATACATTTTAACATACTTTCATATATTATTCAATAGATATTTATACCCGCTGGACAGTTTTTATATCTCCCCGAGACCGTACATAGTCATAGCGAGTACCGCTTCGCCGGCTGTCTCCGTACGCAATATCCTTCTTCCGAGAGTCACCGTCTCCACACCACTTCCGCGCAGTTTCTCGTACTCGCTTATATCGTATCCCCCCTCCGGACCTATCATAAATGATGCCGTTTTTATACCGCTGACACCTTCAAGGATATCCCTCAAACGCGTCCTGCCCTCGCATTCATATGGAGCAAAACACAGCTCTGCCTTTTTCATATCCTCAAGCGCCTCGTCGAACGTCATCATATCGCCTATCTCAGGGATACATCCCCGCCCCGACTGCTTTGCCGCCTCGTATGATATCTTGCGCCACCGCTCCAGCTTCTTTTTTTCCACCGCCGCGTTCTCCATCTTCACAACACATCTCGCCATCTTTACCGGCACTATCCTAACGATGCCAAGCTCTGTTGTCTTTTGGATTATATAGTCCATCTTAGACGCTTTTGGCAGCCCTTGATACAATGTTATCCCGACAGACGGCTCGGCATCACATACTCGGCTACTCTTTACCGAGCATATGACCGCTCCCTCCTCGAACCGTTCTATGACAGCCGCGTAATCTATCCCTCGTCCGTCGCACACCGTTATCTCATCGCCCGGCGCCAGCCGCAGAACTTTTCTTATATGTTTCGCATCCTCTGTCTCTATCTTTATCTCTGTATCTGTTATATTTTCTCTCGCGGTAAAAAATTTAGGCATTTCATTCTTCTCCTATCCCAAAAACTCTTTCAAAATTTCTATGACTGAAAAGCTCCAGTTCATTTTCCGCCATCCCGCGCGATCTCAGCAGATCGAGCAGTTTATAGATATCTCCGCATCCGCGGATATCTTCCGGCAGCAGTCCGTCCGTCCCGTCAAAATCGGCTCCTATACCGACAGCTTTCTCTCCGCCGATGTCGAGCCAATGCAGCACATGCTCAGCGGCATCGGCAGCGCGCGCTGTATCGCTCCCCGTCAAAAACGGCGGATACATATTTACACCGGCACAGCCTCCGCTGTCCCGTATGATCTCAAACATCTCATCGGTAAGATTTCTTCTGTGTCCGCACACCACGCGCGCATTGGAGTGAGTGGCAATGATCGGCCCAGCCGCGTCATCTGCCGCGTCATAAAACGATCTGTCGTTCAGATGCGACACATCAAGCATGATCCCAAGCTCGCCCATCCTGCGGACCACACGTCTCCCGAGCTCGGTAAGCCCGCGCGTGTCGTCATCGGCGCCTCCGGCAAGCCTGTTTGAATAGTTCCATGTCAGCGCTATACACCGCACTCCGCACGAGAAAAGCGTATCCACATCCTCAATGCCGCGTATCATATCCGCGCCCTCTACCGACAAAAGTTTTCTCGCGCCTCCGGTGTCCAGACCGTTAAAACACTCAGCAAGCTTTTTAAATCTATCCATAGCATTCTCACGGTATCCCGGCGCTGTAAAGCACGCGAACACCTGTGTATACGATCTGTATCTTCCCATATCCTCCGCAGTCACAGCGCACTTGTCTGCCATACTGTCCGCAATAAGCGACAATGTATCGCAGTGCGCGTCAAAAATACTGTAATCTTTTTGCATATGCAGCCTCTCATTCATGATATCAAAAAGCGTCCTCTATATGATTTATTTTCTTTACAAGAAACATACCCGCTCTTTCCTCATAATACACCTCTATGATATCGAACCTCAGATCACCGCCGAATACGGGATACTGCGCGGCAGTGCGTTTTATATGATACATCTTACCGCGGCCCACATACTCCGACGGCGCTCCGTACAAGTCATTTTTACGTGTCTTGACCTCTATGAATACTGTGCATCCGTCTTTTTCGGCGATTATATCGATCTCGCCTCCGCGGCGCGTGAAGTTTCTCTCCCGGATGATATATCCGTTTCTTATGAGATGATTCACAGCCGCGGTCTCACCCTTGTTCCCTATATCCCGTCTGCTCATAGCACATTCTTTAAAAATGTCCTGCGGTGTATCTCACATACGCCGAGCCGTTCTATAGCCTCATAATGCGCCTTTGTGCCGTAGCCCTTGTGTTTCTCAAAACCGTATCCGGGATACTTCTGCGCCATTTCACGCATATATCTGTCCCT
>CAJFNT010000061.1 GCA_904395315.1 uncultured Clostridia bacterium | reverse complement strand
TCCGACAGCAAAATTACACGCTCCGGCAACTCTTTAAGAAGAACACCATCGAAATTTTGCTGGCACTGCAATTTTTTCTCATAATCCGCTTTTGCCAATTTGATCTTTGATTTGCTATATTGTAATGACGCGATCTTTTCATTGGCCTTTTTCTCCGCCTGCTCCAGAAAATCCACGATCTTTTCAAGATCATCATATTCCAGGACCTTTTTTATCTCCTTTAAAGACAAGTCCATAAGCTGCAGGGCACGCACCGTATTCAAACGTACAATATCCTGCTCTGTATAATAGCGGTAATTTGTCCACTCGTCTTTTTTGCTCGGCTTCACCAGTCCGATACGGTCGTAATGCCGCAGCGTTTCGCTCGTAGTACGAACGGCCTTTGCGGCTTCCCCGATCGAAAAAAAATTCTTCATTTTTTATTTTCTCCTATTGACATTTGTGTTACACAAAGGTTTATAATATATTATAGCATAAGATATTGTGAAAATCAATAGATTATCAATGATATTTAAGGAGGGATGGCTGCATGATAGAACTCGATCATGTAACAAAACAGTACGGGCAAGCGATCGTATTAAAAAACATTACTTTTTCGATCGATAAACCGGGTATCTATTGTTTGCTTGGCAGAAACGGCGCAGGTAAAACAACACTTCTCAAATCGATCGCCGGGTATCAAAACATTACAGATGGCATTATTAAAGTTGACAGCAAGACAATAACAACATCCACTCTGGATACAGGTGTCAGCTATATCGAAAATTTTGCGAAACATTTCAATCTTCCGGTACTAAAACTGCTGAAGATCGCTTCCGAAGTAAACCCAAACTATGATTATGACTTTGCTTCGGAAATGATGGAACGTTTTGAATTGGACGGAAAAAAGAAGTTTAAGCATCTTTCTCTCGGCATGAAAACGATGGTCTCAACGATCATCTGTTTGGCGAGTAATAAAAAAGTCATTCTTTTAGACGAACCCATTCTGGGATTCGACGCAATCATGCGTGTTGAATTTTACGATATGCTGACAGAAAGTTTCCGGAAACACCCAAGAATCATTATCGTATCCACACACATCATTGAGGAGATCGCAAATACGATACAAAAGTTGATAATAATCGACAAAGGAAGCATCCGTTTCTTTGATACATTACAAGCGGTCGAAACAAAAGCATTCAGTATCAGCGGGCTTCAAAAAGACGTGGAGGCTGCGACCAAAAACCTGAACATCATAGGCCAGGATATTGTCGGAAGTCTTGCAACAAGTTATATCTTCGACACCCCGCCGGAACAGACCGGGGCGTTGGAAATACATCCGCTGTCTTTACAGGATTTCTTTATACAAACAGTCGGGCATAAAGGAGGTGCAGTAAAATGACCGCTATTTCTGCAATCGTAAAACGCTTGATCTCAAGCAATAAGATCAGCTTCATCATTACGGCGCTTGTGGTGCTTTGTGCCACGTCTTCAGGTGATGTTGTTTTAAGCAACGGAAATTATACCTGGCTGCTTGCCGGCTTGACACCATTCTTTTTTGTGTTTTATGATTTCACAAAGCTAATTCATTTGGGGGCGAGCAAAAAAGATTACTTTGTTGGTTGTCTGATATGCTATGGGATCTTGGCGTTTTGCATTTCCCTTGTCAATACAGCAATACATCTATTGATCGACCCTGTATATTCAGCGCAAACGGTTATCAATATGATGGATGTGTGTAAATGGATCGAAAACGGGGTCATCGCTGCCGGATTACAGCAAATGTTCTTTTTACTGCTTGTTATGATTTTTCTCCATGTGCTGTTATCCATGCAGGCACATTGGTACGGGTGGCTGACTGACGCAATATTGGTTGCAATTGTTTGTATTTTTGCGCCGATTGCACCACTGCGGACTATCCTGACCGGATTTTTCCAGATCATCATGTTTAACAGCAATGCATTCTTACACATTTGTATTTGTCTGTTACTGAGTGCCGCATTATCTCTTGCAGGACTTGCGGTCTTAAAAAGAAAAACTTTATAGATATGAGGGATAGCCATGATCAGGATAAAAACAGTTGATACACAAAATATATTGGAAATGTGCACATTGACAACATATCCAAATGCGCTCTGTACAACGAGGAAGGAATGCTCATGCTGCAACGCGGTTTCCATAGCAGAAGCAAAATATGATTCAGAAATGCACCCCAATGCAATTTATAACAACAATGTGCCTATTGGTTTTTTTATGTATAAACGCGCAGAAGATCAATCTGAAAAGGCAACTATTTGCCGCTTTATGATAGATCATAAATTTCAGCATAAAGGACTTGAAGAAAAAGCCTTAGAACATATCTTAAGAGGTTTAAAAATTCAAGGTGTCAGAAAAGTTGTCTTAATGATAGATGGCGCAAATAAAATTGCTAAAAAACTAAGTCTTTCTTACGGGTTTCGCTTCACCGAAAAGATTGATAACGCCAAATACTGCTATGAGTTAGATTTGTAAATCTAATCTGCTAAATATGGAGGGATTAAAATGAAAAAAATAATTTCACTTACTGTATGTTTTATCCTCAGCAGCTTCATTTTGTCAGGCTGCTCGGACACCGAAGAATCATTTGAGAAAAAAAGCTATACGTCGGATACACAGATCAATGCTATCGAGCTTGATGTGCAGGACAGAGAAATTGAAGTGTCATTATCAGAGGACGAGCAAGTCCATATCCAATATTCTGAAAACAGCGAAGAATATTACGATATTTCCGTTTCTGATGAAAATATACTGTCTATGGTAAACGCAAGCAATAAAGAGTGGACAGATTATATCGGGGTCAAGACGGCTGAAGAAAACCGCAAAATATCACTGCAGATACCGGATACACTACTGAAAGACATTACACTTTCCACAACGAACGAGGATATCACACTTTCCGCGCTCACTGTGACCGGAAGTGCAAGTATTTCTTCAGACGGCGGCAGCATAACTTTTGAAAAATTAGATGTAGGCAGCGCGTTGACACTGAACGCTAAAAACGGCGATATCTCCGGTAAAGTCATAGGAGGCTATGATGATTTTTCCATTCGGTCGGAGATCAAAAAGGGTGAAAGCAATCTGCCTGACCAAAAAGACGGAGGAGAAAAAACACTTGATATGTCGGTAAACAACGGAGACATCAATATTGAATTTGTAAATGAATGATCACGAAAAAACTAATGCGCCCGTCTGCGTTATTTGGACGGGCGCATGACTGTTTGGGTTAATTTGATATATCTGTCTCCTCAGATGCATACGTCTTATATTCGTTCTTCAGCCTGCCGTCTATATATTTTTTTACCTTCGCGGGATTACCCGCGGCAACAGCGTTTTCTGGTATATCGCGCGTCACCACCGAGCCCGCACCGATTATCGCGTTGTCGCCTATGGTCACTCCGGGGATTATCACTGAACAGGAGCCGATCCACACATTTTTCCCGATCCTTACCGAAGCCGGAAACATATCGCCGCGGCGCTCAGGCTCAAAGGCATGATTGAGCGTTGCTATCACTACATTGTGCCCTATAAGCGTACCTGAGCCGATATATATCCCGCCCTGATCCTGAAAACGGCAGCCTGCATTTATGAATACGTTTTTACCAAGATGGATGTTCTTGCCGCAGTCCGTAGTAAACGGAGGGAATATCCCAAATCCGACGTCTACCGTTCTTCCGATTATATGCGAAAAGAGCTCGCGCTTTTCCTCATCGGTATGATACACTCCGTTCAGCTCTGCTGTAAGCTTTTGAGCCTCGTTGCTCAGGAAATGCATATATTTATGAAATTCCGATCCGGCATATACTCTTTCTCCACTTTCCATATATTTTAAAAATTCGTTAAGTTCCATTTGCACATCACCTTTCCCTCTGTATATATTATATCGCCGCGCCGATCAAAAGTCAAATACCTATATCTCATACCCAACTATAGCACAAAAGCATAGCACAAAAAAAAGAAACTCAGACATATATTTCTAAGACTGAGTTTCTTTAATAACAGCTCATACGAGCGGATAATCCTTACATTTATCTTCAGGTACGCAGGATACTCATTTCAGATAAGCTCTGAACTCATACGGCTCAAGCATGCCGTTTTGCTCGTTCTTGTAATTGCCTATGAGCAGCTCACCTTCCGGGATACTGCCGATGTCCGTTTTCTCTCCCGTAAGATTACATACAACGGTAAGCGTCTGTGTACCGAGCTTGCGCCTGTATGCGAATATATTGTCGGAAGTTTCTATAGGCTCGAAGCTGCCGTCGGCTATTATGTGGTATTCCTTCCTGAGCGCGATAAGCTTTTTATAAAAAGCGAGTATCGAATCAGGGTCCTCCGAAGCCTCCTCCGTATTTATATACGTATGGTTTTCCGGTATCCCTATCCACGGCTCTCCGTCCGTGAATCCGGCATTTCTGCCCCCGGTCCACTGCATTGGTGTTCTTCCGTTGTCGCGGGATTTGGCTGCAAGCACCGCCAGAGCCTCCTCACGGGTCTTTCCATTTCGCAGCATTATCTCGTAGTAGTTCAGGCTTTCGACATCACGGTACTGCGAAATATCCGTAAACCCGGCGTTCGTCGTTCCTATCTCCTCACCCTGAAATATATACGGAGTGCCGCGCAAAAGATGTATCATTCCCGCAAGCATCTTTGCCGATTCCTTTCTGTACCGCTTATCGTCGCCGAATCTTGAAACAGCCCTCGGCTGATCATGGTTGCACCAGAACACGGCGTTCCAGCCGCCGCCTTCCTGCATACCGATCTGCCAATCCGTCAAAAGCTTTTTGAGCTTTCCGAAATCGGGACGCATCAAGGTCCACTTGTCTCCATTTGCGTAATCGACCTTCAGATGATGGAAACTAAAGCACATAGAAAGCTCCTTCTCCGCAGGATCAGAATACCTTATGCAGTTATCGATCGTGGTTGAGGACATCTCGCCTACCGTAAGCATATCCGCTATGCCGCCGCCCTCAACAAGCTCCTTTAAATATTCATGTATGCGAGGTCCATCCGTATAGAATCGTCTGCCGTCGCCCTCGGTGTCATTCTCCAGTACATCAGGCTTTGACACGAGATTTATAACATCGAATCTGAATCCCTTTATCCCCTTCGCCGTCCAGAACCTCAATATGTCCTTGAGCTCCTCGCGTACCTCGGGATTATCCCAGTTCAGATCGGCCTGAGAAACATCGAAGAGATGCAGATACCATTTCTTAAGGCTCGGCACGTACTCCCACGCGTTTCCTCCGAATTTCGACTCCCAGTTCGTGGGCGGGCTGTCCGGCTCCCCGTCAACGAATTTATAGTAGTTTATATATTTCTCTTCGCCGGCAAGCGCGCGCTTGAACCACTCGTGCTCCGTTGAGGTATGATTGAACACCATATCGAGCATAAGCCCGATCCCGCGTTTGTCTGACTCCGCGATGAGCGTTTCAAGCTGTTCCATTGTGCCGAACACTGGATCTATGCTGCGGTAATCGGAAACATCGTAGCCGTTGTCATTCAACGGCGAACGGAAGAACGGGGTTATCCAGATATAGTCCACACCTAGCGACTTTATATAGTCAAGCTTGCCCGTTATGCCGGGGATATCGCCTATCCCGTCTCCGTTCGAGTCGCAGAATGACTTTATATATATCTGATAGACACAGGATCTTGTAAAATCACGCATAATTCTTCTCCTTTCAAAGCCGCGATGGGGCTGCTGCAAAATGCATGTTTATCAGTTTCACTGCAGCCCCATTGCGTCAAGCATCACAGGCAGCGCGCTACGACCGTCTTTCCGGCTGCCGCCTCCATACCTGTCTTGAACTCTATTCCACCGGACGAGCCCTCGTCCGTTATCACCATCATCGTAACTGTGGGATGCCCCGCAGCCTTTATCTTCTCCGGATCAAATTTTATCAGC